>CAYQBW010000355.1:0-4027 GCA_964415725.1 uncultured Planctomycetia bacterium | reverse complement strand
GGCCTGGATCGCGCCGCCCAGGTCTCCCCGGTCCCGGCGGACCACCCCCAGGGCGAACCAGGGAACCGGATCGGAAGGACGGGCCTTCCCCGCCTCCAGGCACCGCGCTTCCGCCTCGTCCAGAAGGTCCTGGTCGGGGGGGGTGCGGGAGAGGGCCAAGGCTTTCGCCGCAAGGGCCCAGACCGAGAGAGCCCTGGAAGAGCGGGGAAAGGCCCCCATGACCCAGCGGGCCTCGGCCTCGGCCGCCTGGAGCTCCCCCTTCTCCAGGTGGGCCGTCACCTGGGCCAGGGCCTTTTCCCGGTCCTGGGGATAAGGGGCGGCGCACCCGGCCCACAAGAGAAGACCCGCCGCCAGGGCTGCGGGAAGAAACGGGTCCGGCTTGGGAAAGAGAAACCTCATGGCCCCCATACCCTACAGGGTGCGAGACCCCCTGGGAAAGGCCTCAAACCGTTGTGCCCTCCTCCTCCTTCCGGCACATTGGAGGCATGCAAGACCCGTCCTCCTTTCCCGGCGAAGCCCTCACCCCCGAGGCGGCCTCCCAGGCCAGGGAGAAAGTCCTGGCCCTGGAGAAAGAGGTGCGGAAGGTCTTCTTCGGCCAGGAGAAGGTGGTGGAAGAGATCTTCTGGACCCTCCTGGCGGGAGGACACTGCCTCCTGGAGGGTGTGCCCGGCCTGGGAAAGACCGTGCTGGTCCGTTCCCTGGCCCGCGCCATGGGGCTCAGGTTCTCCCGGATCCAGTTCACCCCCGACTTGATGCCCGCCGACATCACGGGCACCACCATCCTGGAGGAAGACCTTTCCGGGCGCCGGGCCTTTCGTTTCCAGGAGGGGCCGGTCTTCGCCGAGGTGGTCCTGGCGGACGAGATCAACCGGGCCACGCCCCGAACCCAGGCCGCCCTTCTGGAGGCCATGCAGGAGGGGCAGGTGACGGCCGGCGGGAAGACCCGCCCCCTGCCCGATCCTTTCTTCGTCCTGGCCACCCAGAACCCGATCGAACTGGAAGGAACCTGGCCCCTCCCGGAAGCCCAGCTGGATAGGTTTCTCCTCAAAGTGGTCATCCCTGTCCCGCCCCTGGAGGAACTGGAATTCATCCTGGAGAAAACCACCGGCAGCGAGCAGGCCCGACCCGAACCGGTTCTCTCCGCCCGGGAGTGGGTGTTGCTCCGCCGGCTCACCCGCCTGGTGGTGGTCCCCTCCCACCTGCTCCGGTTCGCGGCGCTCCTGGTGCTCTCCACCCAGCCGCGGAGCGGGCAAGCCCCCGAGGAGACCAAGAGATTCGTCCGCTTCGGGGCGAGTCCCCGGGGGGGCCAGGCACTCCTCCTGGCCGCCCGGGCCCGGGCCTTCCTCCAGGGGCGGCTTCACGTCACCACCGGGGACCTGCGGCGCGTGGCCCTTCCGGCCCTGCGGCACCGGGTCCTTCTCAGGTTCGCCGCCCAAGGAGAGGGGGTGACAACAGAAGACCTTCTCCAGGTCTGCCTGGAGAAGGCCGCCAAGGAAGCCGGTCTCTAACCCGGATCAACCCGTCATGAGTTTCCGGATCAGCTCGTCCAGGTCCACCTTCAGGATTTCCTTGGGCTGGATGGGGGGCATTTTCTTGAACTTCTTGTATTCCTGGATGGAAGAGAGTTCCACGTAGTCCCGGAAGGTCATCTTCACCCCTTTGACGGCGGGATTCTTCCCTTCCTTGGGGGCTTTCCTCTCCGGTGCGGCCGGGGGGAGTTCCTCTTTCTTTTCCGGTTCCTTGGGGGCCAGGGAGCAGGCAGAGGAGGCCCCTTGGATCCCTCCCTTCTTGATCAGGGTCTCCCGGGCCCTGAGGCAGATCCCCAAGGTGTTCTCCAGGTTCTCCTGGATCTTGGTAAGCCTCTTCACGTTGGCTTCCGGGGAGGCCAGGGATTTCTTGATCTTCTCGATGGCCACTTCCAGCACGGCGATCAGGCAATTCAGCTTGTTGAGGAGCCGAGCCTTGTATTCCTCGGGCTGCTTCCCGCCCTTGTTTTCCTCCTGTTCCTTACCCATGTTCGACCTCCCGATCTGGCTTCCTTGGTCTTGTCAGGCGGACCCCCAGGAGCAAAAGGCTTGCCGGAACTTGGAAAGGAGACGCCCTTGAACTCCTCCCGGGAGGATCGATCCGACTCAGCGCCTCAACACTCCTATTTACATGGGGTTACGATCGCGCTTCCCGGCATTTCTCAGGTGCCGGTTTTTTCCCCCTCCTCTTTGGGGTCCCGGTCTCCCAGAGAGGGGTTTGCCTGGCGCAACAGGTGCTGAAATACTGGAACAGTCCCGGCAGGCGGTGTGGGAAAACGACAACACCCACATTTCCCTGCCGGGAGAGAAGCCTGCAACCAAATAGATCGAGGCGTTCCATGAAAGTTGCCCGTTTGTGCGCTCTTTTCCTCTTTCTCTTTCTCGCCACCACGGCCTTCGCCGTGGACATCATCTACTTGAAAGACGGGAGCCGGAAGAAAGGGAAGATCGTCGGGGAGACGCCCACGGCTTACATCCTGGACAGCTTCGGGGACAAGATCACCATCCCCAAGTCCAAGGTCGCCAAGGTGGAGCGGGGCGTGAAGACCTTGAAAGAGATCTTCCGGGAGAAATACCGGAAGATCGACAAGACGGACACTCTCGACCTCCTGGACCTGGCCGACTGGTGCAAGGAGCACCACTTGGACCGGGAAGCCCGGCGCCTCTACAAGAAGGTGCTCAAGATCGAGCCGGACAACGAGGAGGCCCACCAGGCCCTGGGGCATGTCCAATACAAGGGGAAATGGGTGACCCGCCGGGAACTGAAGGCCCTCAAGGCCCGGGAAAAGGCGGCCCAGGAGGAAGCCGCCCCGGGCGGGGAAACCAAGCCCGCCCGGAAGGAGGGGCCCGTGGAGGGCCTGGAGGAGGCCAAGGCGGCGGCCAAGGAGATGATCCAGGCCCACAAAGCCGAGGCGGAAGCCCTGGCCAAGGAAATGATCGACGAGATCGGCCTGGACAAAGTGGCCTGCGCCGTCACGGACCACTACATCCTGGCCGGCCAGGTTCCGCAGGACCAGATCGACCAGCTCGCGGTCCTGGCCGAGACGGTCTACTGGGACCTTCAGAGGCGGTTCAGCCACGCCAAGGGCTTCGACCTATACAAGGCGGCCCACCGCAAACACATCATGTTCTTCTTCAAGACCAGGTCCGACTACTCGGACGGGTTCGATTTCGCCGCCAAGAAGTGGGCCCCAGGGATGGCGCGGGACAAGGGTCTTGCCATGCGCAGCGCCGGCTTCGGGACCTGTCCCGGGTTCCTCTTTTCCATCACCCGCCGGCTCAACCATCTCCCTTCCACGGTGGCCAACGACGCCGCCCACCACTGGATCTCGATGCACACCCTGCCGAGGACGGCCGACGCCAAGGAAAACCTGCGTTTCGCCTCCTGGATGAAGGAAGGGATCGGGATCTGGGCGGCGATCCATTTCACGGGAGGGAATTACACCGTCCGGGTCACCAAGTCCACCTACGCCAATGCCGCGGAAATCGCCAAGAAAAGAGGGGACGCCGGGTACAGGCTCCTGGTGAAAGAATGGGCCGAAGGGAAGGCCAAGAGTTACGACCACGATCTCAGGACCATGATGATGCAAAAGCTCAACAGGCTGAACTTCATGGACCTGGCCATCGCCTACGCGGTGTTCGATTACACGATCCGGGAAAAGCAGGACCAGTTGAAGGCCTTCCTCATCGGCATCAGGAAGACCCCCTACCTGGAGGCGTGGAAGGAGGCCTTCGGGAAAGACCTGGTTCCCGGTTTCCAGGAGGAACTCAAGGCCTGGGTTCTCAAGAATTACTGATTCCCAGGCTCCCTTCCAAGGGGACGGGATGATTCCGAATTCCCGGATCCATCCCGGGCCGACGTTCGCCTGCGTCGCCTCCGGCGACGCAGGCTCCGGCGGCCCCTACGGCCGCGTTGCCTTGTAGGGGACGCCCGAGGGACGGCCGAAGGCCGTCCCGACGGTCGTCCCGCGATAGGGCCCCAAAATCCCGATGGATCCGGC
>CAYQBW010000354.1:0-4048 GCA_964415725.1 uncultured Planctomycetia bacterium | reverse complement strand
AGGCCTTGAAGGTCCAGGGCGAACCGCTCGTCGCCGGGTTTCGGAGGGTTGCCCTGGCGGGAGGGCCCGGGCTCGAGGGAGTGGCCCTGGAGCCCGGGTACCTTTCCAGGAAGGTCAGGGAGTCGGCCCGGTCCCTTTTCGAGGAGGGAGGGTTTATCCTTACGGCCTCCGAAGGGAATATCCTCCTGGCCTCTTCTGGGCGGGAGGAGAAGGGGATGGTGCAGTATGAAAAGCTCTTTTCCGGCGAGGGCATGGGGATCTTCGTCCGGGCCTTCGCGCCCCTGCCCGTTCCCTCCAGGTCGGAGCGGGCCCTTCCATGGATCGGCCTTCTGCTCATCGTCAGCGCCCTGGGGGGAGGGACCCTCCTCGCCATCCGGTCCCTTCACCAGGAGATTACCCTCGCCAGGATGAGACGGGAATTCATGGACACCGTCAGCCATGAACTCAGGACCCCGATCACGAGCATCCTTCTCAACGCCGAACTCCTGCAGAGAAAGGGCCTCCCCCCCGAAAGGGCGGCCTTGAGCGTGCGGCAGGTGAAGGAGGAAGCCTTGAGGCTCGAGAAGATGGTCTCGGACATCCTGGACATCTCCCGGATGCAGAGGGCCGGAACCTCCTGGATGCGTCCCGAGCGGGTCGATCCCGTCCACCTCCTGGAATCCACCCTCGGCTCCTACGCCTCCATCCTCCAGGCCAAGGGGTTCGAAGTGAAACGGGAGATCGAGGAAGGTCTTCCGCCGGTGAGGGCGGACAGGGAGGCCGCTTCCCGGGCCCTGGGGAACCTCGTCGGGAACGCCGTGAAGTATTCCGGCGACTCCCGGGAGATCCTGCTGCGGGTCCGCCGGGAAGGAAAGATGGTGGCCTTCGACGTGGTGGATCACGGCGTGGGGATACCGCCGGGGGAGGAAGAGAAGATTTTTCAGCGTTTCTACCGGGTCCGAAACGAGGAACGGAACATCCCCGGCGTGGGTCTCGGCGTGGCCGTGGCGAGAGAACTGGTCCGCGGGCAGGGAGGAGAGATCCGGGTCTCCCCGACGGAAGGCGGGGGGGCCACCTTCACCTTGCTTCTTCCCGCTTCCTCGTGAGAGGTTTTCCCCGGACTTTCAAAATTCTTACCTGGGGCGACGGGTAGAAAAATAGGCGCTCAAGGGAGAGAATCAGGCGGTCTGAAACTTTTCAGCTTTCGAAAGGCCGACCCATGAAGGTGATCCTGGTCGTCGAGGACGAGGAAGCGATCCGCTCCTCGCTTGCGGAAAATCTCCGGTTCGAGGGCTTCGAAGTCGTGGAAGCGGCGGACGGCGTCGAAGCCGATCAATGCCTGGAAGAGGGCGGGTTGGACCTGGTGGTCCTGGACCTCATGCTTCCCAGACGTTCCGGAACGGACGTTCTCCGGGACTTGCGGAAATCGGGCTCCAACATTCCCGTCCTGGTCCTCACGGCCAGGGACCGGGAAGTGGACAAGGTCCTCCTTCTCGAGATCGGGGCCGACGATTACGTGACCAAACCTTTCAGTTTCGCCGAGGTCCTGGCCCGGATCAAGGCGCTTTTGCGGAGAGCCTCCTACCAGGGTTCGGAGGCCGTTCCCAAGGTCATCAAGGTGGGGGACGCGGAGATCGATTTCGGGGCCTTCACCCTCAAAAAGGGAGACGAGATTTACAACCTTTCCCCTCTCGAGGCGGGCATGCTCCAGCTCCTGGCGGAAAAACGGGGGCGGGCCGTGACCCGGGAGGAGTTCCTCCGCAAGGTCTGGGGGTATTCGGTCCTTCCCGACACCCGGACCGTGGATTTCCACGTGCTCAAGCTCCGCCGTTTCCTGGAGGAGGACCCGGCCCGTCCCAGGCACATTCTCACGGTCCACGGGGTGGGCTATCGCCTGGCCTGAAGGGCCCGCTTCGACCTGGGACGTCCCTTTCAACCCTTACGCTCTTCTCACATCTTAGCCCGCGGGGATCTTGTAGACTTAGGTCCTTGTGAGGACATGGCCGTGCGCGCGAGAAACCGGACTTTTCTTTCTTTCACCCTCCCGGCCCTGGCGGCCCTGGGAGGGCTCCTCCCGGCCCAGGCCGGCGGGAAGAGTAAGGTCCAGGGACTTCGTGTGGTATTGGCCCAGGCGGCCCGCCGCCTTCAAAAGCCCCACCGCCTGAAGGCCAAGCCCGAAGATTACCTGAAGGCGGCCCTGCTGGACCGGGAGAGCGGCAACCTGGACAGCGCGCTCTACTGGTGCCGGAAAATCTCCGAGGAATTTCCGGATAACCGGAAGGTTACGCCCCAGGCGCTCATCCTGGGCGCCGAGATCTACCTGGAAATGAACAAGCCCATGCGGGCGCGCATCTGGACGACCAAGGCCATCCGGAGGTTCCGCGATCTTCCCGATTACCAGAAAAGGATCGCAATCCTGCACCGCTGGGCCATGACCAGGGTCACCTATGCCTACAGGAACCGGCCCAGGACCCACATCGCCCAGTATTGCCTCATTCTCCAGTGGTCCGTCCGGGGCCTTTCCGGGGAGGAGATCCGGGCGAGATACGACCGGTTCTGGGAGGAGCTCAAGAGGCACCTGAAGGACTGGGAGAGGCCCGGCAAGGAGAAGGGCAGGGAGAGATATCCGCCTTCCGGGATGGGGCGGGTCATGGAGTGGCTCACCGCGGCCCTGACCAGGGATGTCCTCGCCTCACGCGGGATCCACAACAAGGCCCTGGACGAGATGGTTCCCCTCCTTAAGAAGAGGATCGAGATGCTCCGGGAGCTCTGGACCGCGCCCACGCCCGACCCCAGGGCCCTGGAGAATTTCGACAAGCTCATGCATCTATACTGGACGAAGTTCGGCAAGTTCCACGAACAGACCAAGAAATTGGTGACCTTCCATATTCCGTCACGGCGCAGGGTCGAGCAGCGCGAAAAGGAGAAGCCCCTTTCCTCTCTTTCAAGGAAGGAACTCGAGGAGAGGGCCCGGGCCTTGGCGAAGAGGGTGAAGGAGTTGGAAGAGAGGATCCGGGAGATGAAAAGAAGAGAGCACCGGCGGAAGAGGGAGGACGGAAAGAAGAAAGAGTGAACAAGGAACCCCCAGATCCGTAAATTTCCTTCCCGCGGCCACGCGTTTTCCCTCCCTCCGGGGGCATTCCTCCCCGGCTCCGCGCCGGTTTCAGCAGGTCTTTCGTTCCAGGAGATGAATTCGATGAATCGTGCGAACGTCTTTCTCTTTCTCGGGGCGGCCGTCCTCTTCGCCGGGGCCGTCCCCCGCGGCGCCCGGGCCGGGACCTCCGCCGGGCCGGGCGGGCTTTTCAAGGAAATCCATTGGAGGTTCCTGGGCCCGGCCAACATGAGCGGGCGGATCGTCCGCCTCGCCGTGGACCCTTCCCGGTCTTCCACGATCTACGCCGCCTCCGCCTCGGGAGGACTCTTCAAGACCACCGACGGGGGCACCACGTGGAAGGCCGTATTCGAGAAGGAAGGCTCAGCCTCCATCGGGGCGGTGGCCCTGGCGCCCTCGGATCCCAAGGTCGTCTGGGTCGGCACGGGGGAGGCCAATCCCCGGAATTCCGTCGGCTGGGGGGACGGGGTCTACGTCTCCCGCGACGGGGGGAGGACCTGGAAGCACGCCGGCCTGGAGAAGTCTTTCCAGATCGGCGCCATTGCGATCCATCCCAGGGACCCGGACACGGTCTTCGTGGCCGCCCTGGGCCGCCTCTGGGGCCCCAACCCGGAACGAGGACTCTACCGCACCCGGGACGGGGGAAAGACCTGGGAGCTGGTCCTCTACGTGGACGAGAACACCGGGGCCGTGGACGTGGTGATCGACCCCTCCAACCCGGACCATATCCTGGCCGCCACCTATGAAAGGCGGAGAGACGAATTCGACGGGAACCATCCCGCCAAGCGGTGGGGACCGGGAAGCGGCATCTGGGCGTCCTGGGACGGGGGGGAGACCTGGCGTAGGGTTACGGCGGGCCTTCCCACGGTGAAGATGGGCAGGATCGGCTTCTCCCTCTTCCCCAGGGATCCCCGGATCGTCTACGCCTTGATCGAGACGGAGCGGGTGGGCTGGGCC
>CAYQBW010000353.1:0-4049 GCA_964415725.1 uncultured Planctomycetia bacterium | reverse complement strand
CTCTTGCCCGCCCCGTCACAAAGGAAGTCCCCCTGAACCCGCCTCCCGCCGAGCCGGTCCGCCTGGTTCTGCCTCCAACGGGCCAGGTGGAGGTCCTGGTCCTGGACCGGGGCCGCCCGGCTGAAGAGCCGGGGATCACCGTCTCCCTCTATAAAACCGCCCCCAAGAATCCGCCCGGTTCCGGCTTGAACGAGCTGAAAGAAACCCTCCAGGTGGGCAAAGCCTTCTTTCCATTCGTGGGCCTTGGATTGCGCCTCAAGGTTTGGGCTTCCCGAAAGAATTCTCCCCTTTATCTCGGCCGTTCCTGGGGCAAGGCGCCTCACCCCTGGGCCGAGGGGCCTGGACCAACTGTCGCGGGCCAGGTCGTCCGCTTCCAGGTAAGCCTTCCGAAAAAGGTCCTCGTTTTCCGCGGAAAGGTTTTAGACCCCGAGGGAAGGCCCATTTGCCGGAAAAAGCTCTGCTGTTCCATGACCTTTGAACCCGGGGGCTATAAAACCGACTGGGAGAACTTCACTGGAGGGACGGGAAAAATGGAGATCTCTTTCGCTCACCCTTTGTCAACGGTCGAGAAGATGATCCTGGAGATCCGTCCTCCCGGAGATTCTCCCACCATGGGAGCGAAGGTAACCCTGGTGAGGGATTTAGGACCAGGGATCATCGACCTGGGAGAGATCAGGCTCCGTTTGAAACCTCTTCTTGCCTCGGGCATTGTCCAGGACAACCTGGGACGGCCCCTGGCGGGATGCGAAGTCGAGGGATCGGGAATCGATATCACCGCATGGACCAGGACCAACGAAAAAGGAGAGTTCACTTTGAGGGGGGACTCCAAGGCTCCCGTCCTCACTCTCCAGGCCATCCGAAAGGGCTGGCTCCAGGCCTTTCCCGTCCAGGCGCCGGCGGGGACCCGGGCCGCCAGGATCGTCCTCGCCCCGGCCGGATCCATCTCGGGATCTCTTCTTCCCGCGAAAGACCTCCCCCTGGAAAAGATCGTGGTCTGCGTGGCCATGGAATTGCCCCCTAGGCAAGGCTGGCTCTGGGACCTTCCCGGGGAAGAGACCTCGGTCCGCACCTGGACCGAAAAGGACGGTTCCCACTGGAAGGAGATCGGCGTCACGCCGGAAAAGGACGGCTCCTTTCAGTTCTCCACGGTGCCGCCGGGGCTCGCCATGCTGAGAATCCGCTTTTCCGGGCGGAAAGCCCCTCTCGCAGAAATAAAAGGAATCCGCGTTCTCCCCGGCAAAGAAACCCGCGATCCCAGGCTCCAGAAGATCCCCCTCCGGCTCAAATAGCAGGTCCGGAGCCCCCGGACCCCTGTCCGGGCACGGATCCACCCTTGTTCCACCATTTTTCGGCCTCCCTCCTGGAACCATCCTCGAGATGGAGCCAGAATCCACGTTTTTCGGTAGGAGTTCCCCCGATCTTTCCAGGAGTTCCAGACACATGCGGTTCCCCATGAGACGACTTTTCTCCTCTTTGGCTCTCACCTGGATTCTGGCCCTCTGGGCAGGCGTCCCGGGCCGGGCCCAGGCCCCGGCCTTTCACAGCGACTTCGCCGCCACCCACGACCGGGTCTGGGCGGGCCCGCAGTACTGGGCCAATCCCATGGAGGGCTGGAGGATCCGGAAGGGGCGGCTCGAGGCCGTCCGGGGCGGGCGCAATTTCAACGTCCACGTCTTGACCTGCCGCCTGGGCGGCCGGGCCGCCTCCTTCGAGATCTCCGTCCAAGCCGAACTCCTGGAGAAGGGCAAGATCCCCGGCTCCGCCGGGTTCCGGATCGGGGCGAAGGACGAGATCCCCGACTACAGGGCGGAAGCTCTCAGAGGCAGGGGCCTGGATTGCGGGATCACCACGGGTGGGATCCTCTTCCTGGGAAGAAAGCGCCTCCAGACCGGTAAGCCCTTTACTTCCGGCCGGATCGTCCTGCGGGGCGAGCCGGGGCCGGACGGCGCCTACACCTTGAAGCTCCAGGTCCTGGATGCCGAGGGAACCTCCCGGCCGGTCCTCACCCTGAAGAACGTTCCCCCCAAGGCCCTGGAGGGCAGCCTGGCCCTGGTGAACAACCATCCCTTCCCTCTTCCAAGGAAAGCGGGACGCCGGCGCAGGCGTGCCCGGGCCTCGGCCCGCTTCGCCTTCCGGGACTGGAGGATCCGGGGAAAGAAAGTGGAACTCCATCCCGACCGGGCCTTCGGCCCGATCCTCTGGGCTATGCACACCCTGAGCGACTCCCGGGGCCCCGAGGGTTTCATCCTCAAGATGACGGCCCAGATGCCTCCCCTGGGAGAGAAAGACTCCCACCAGGTCCTTCTCCAGGCCAAAAAGGAAGGCAAGTGGGTGGATCTCGGGACCGCCTCCATTCACCCCGACGCCCGGACCGCCACCTTCCGCGTCCCCCGCTGGAACCAGAAAGCGGATATTTCCTACCGGCTCGTCTACGCCAACACCGACAAGAAGGGCGCGAAGAAAGTCTTCTTCTACGAGGGAACGGTCCGGAAGAACCCCACGGGCCGTCCCCTGGTGGTGGCGGCCTTTACTGGGAACAACGACTCGGTCTTCCCCAACCTGCAGATCAACAAGAGCATCGCCCAAATCGACCCGGACGTGCTCTTCTTTTCGGGAGACCAGATCTACGAGGGCGTGGGCGACTTCGGCCTCATCCGGAAGCCCGCCGACCTGGCCATCCTCAACTACCTACGCAAGTGGTACCTCTTCGGATGGTCCTTCGGGAACCTGATGAAGGACCGGGTCACGATCTGCCTCCCCGACGATCACGACGTCTACCAGCCCAACCTCTGGGGAGAGGGAGGCATCGACTGCCACGGCATCCGGAACCATCCCGCCGGCGGATACGCCATGCCCGTCAAGTTCGTCAACGTGGTGCACCGGACCCAGACCTCCCACCACCCCGACCTCTACGATCCCACCCCGGCGGCCCGGGGCATCACCGTCTATTACGGAGACATGGTCTACGGCCGGGTGAGCTTCGCCATGGTGGGAGACCGGGAGTTCAAGTCCGGCCCCAAGGGCAAGGTGAACACCGGGAAGGGCCGGCCCGACTGGGTCCTGGACCCCAAGATCGACGTCAAAAGCCTGGACAAACCGGGCCTCAAGCTCCTGGGAGACCGGCAGTTGAAGTTCCTCCACGAATGGGGGAAGGACTGGCGCGGCGCCGACATGAAAGTGCTGCTGAGCGAGACCATCTTCTGCAACCTGGCCAACTACCACGGTGCCGCCCAGGTCTTCGTCAGGGCCGACCTGGATTCCGGGGGATGGCCCCAGTCGGGACGAAACCGGGCCATCGACGCCTTGCGGCGCTGTTTCGCCCTTCACATCGCGGGGGACCAGCACCTGGGCTCCCTCGTCTGGCACGGCATCGAGGAGTTCCGCGATTCCTGCTGGTCTTTCTGCGTTCCCTCCATCTCCAACTTCTACCCGCGCTCCTGGAAACCGGACAAGGAAGGACGGCCGGTGCGCAACCGGCCCGCCCCGGGCCTTCCCAACACGGGCGACTACCTGGACGGCCTGGAGAACAAGATCAGCGTCTTCGCCGTGGCCAATCCCTCCCGGCCCAAGGCCAGGGGAAGGCTAGCCGTGGCGGAAGCCAGGTCCAGCGGTTACGGAATCGTGCGAATGGACACCAAGAAGCAGACCTTCACCATCGAATGCTACCGGCTGGAAGCCGACCCGGCCCACCCCAAGCCGGGCGACCAGTACCCGGGCTGGCCCAGGACGATCAGCATGTTCGACAACTACGGCCGTAAGGCCAAGGCCTGGCTCCCGGAGGTCCACGTCACGGGCCTGGATTCCTTCGTGGTCCAGGTCTTGAAAGAAAGGTCCGGGGAGACGGTCTACACCGTCCGGGTGAGGGGGGATCGTTTCCGGCCCAAGGTTTTCACCCTGGAGCCTTACACCCTCCGCGTGGGCGAGCCCGACAAAGGCACGTGGAAGACCTTCCCCCACCTGGAGCCGGTCAAGGAGAAGACAAAAACCCTAGACGCAAATTTCTAACCTGTAGGGGACGCCCGAGGGACGGCCGAAGGCCGGCCCGACGG
>CAYQBW010000352.1:0-4052 GCA_964415725.1 uncultured Planctomycetia bacterium | reverse complement strand
GGCCCGGCCTTCTTCACGCGGCTCCAGGGGGCGACCTTCCCCGGTTCGGCGCGCCGGGCCCTCTCTTCCGCCTGCTCCAGGAGGAGGTCCACCATGGGATCCCCTTCCTTTCGGGCCAGGAGCACGGAATTCACGATGGTGTTCTCCAGCCCCGGGTTGGCTCTCTCCACTCGGATGGCCAGGGCCTCGGGCGGGGCGGTGCGGAGGGCGGGAAGGATCCACTTCCAGGCGAGCCACCCCCCCACGCCGAGGAGGGTCCCCAGGAAAACGGTCCTCCGCAAGAGCCAGGGGAGGGCCGCAAGGTTGTCCGCCAGGCAGAGGACCAGCAGGACCCCGGCCAGGACCGCCAGGGCCAGGAGCAGGCCCTTGAGGAGGTGCATGGCTCTCCACCTGGCGTCGGCGGCGGAAAGGAGTTTCCGGATGCTCCCTGGAATCATGGGAATTCCACCTTTCCCAGGTCCACCCGGCCGCCTCCGGCCGGGACCTGGATTCCCCCGAAACGGGGGACGGGAACCACTTTCTTCACGCCGGGCACCGGGACGCCCGGCTTCTCCCCCACCCGCCTGAACAGGAAGAGCCTGAGCTGGATGTCCCAGGCTCCCTTGTCCACCTCCTTCAGGAGGTAGAGGTCCCAGCGGGCCACCTTGCGGTTCTTGTAGGTCGTAACCCCGAGCCGCCTCCCCTGGACCAGGGCCAGCACCCTCTTCCCCGGCAAGGCCCGGGCCAGGAGGACTTTCTTTTCGTCGAAGAATTCCTCCACGTCCTCGATCTTGTTTTTCACCTGCCGGAGGGCCTCGGCCGGAAGGGGGCCGGCGCCGGCGGGCCATCCGGCCCAGAGGGTATCCCGGCCGAGAAAGTAGAGATCCACCTTTCCCGGCAGAACCCCTTCGAAGAGGGTCTCCCCGGGGAGGGACCGGGCGCGGCCCTTCCCCTTCTTCCCGCCCTTTTCCCCCTCTGTCCTCTTTGGATTCGCCGGGGCGTAGGAGACGTGGTCCTCCAGGGAGACGGCGCGGGCCTGGACGTCCGGCGGGAGGACGAGAGAGAGGACCGCCGGCCTGGTCAGGGGCGGCGCGTCGCCGAGGACGATCTCCTTCACCCAGAGGAGGTCCTTCAGCTTCTGTCCCTTCTTTCCCCGCTGGCGGCTGGTGAGCACCAGGCGGTATTCCTTTTCGTTTTCCCCCTCCTCCGCCCAGAGGTGCAGGACCGCCGTGTCCAGGTGGCCCGTAATCCGCTGTCCCGTCTTCAGGACCAGGGTGACGGCCAACTGCCTTACGGGGCGCAGGAAGGGGAGCTTGATCTTGGTGTTCCTCGACTCCTCCTGGAACATCCACCCCCTGAGGAGTTCCTCCGATTCCACCTTGAAGAGGAGCCGGGCCACCTTGGAGGGGGGGACGCGGAGCCTCCTTTTCCGGGAGGGATCGAAGAGGGAGAAATACCCGGGGGCGTCCATCTCGATCCCGCCCTTGATCACCCTCCCGTCCGAGAGGACCGCCGTTCCCGAGAGGTCCTCCCCCTGGGCGGGAATCCGGGAAGGCGCCGCCGCCAGGATCGCCGCCGCGAAGGGGACGAGTGTCTTCTCAAATCCCATAGCGCCTCCTCCGCACCCACCACTCCACGCCCAGGAGGAGGATGACGGCCAGAAATACGAAGGGCGTGGAACGGGGGTGGTATTCCCTGACCTTCCGTTTCTCCAGGAGCTTCTTCCGGAGAACCCCGGGGATCCGTCCCGCCGAGGCGGCGTCGAAGACCTTTCCTCCCGTGGCCTGGGCGATCCGCTCCAGGAAGGACCTGTCCAGGGAGGTGTCGGCCGTCTCCCTCTCGTCGGGCTCCACGAGGAAGCGGGCGGCCAGCTCCTTCTTTACCCTTCCCTTCTTTCCCTTTCTTTCCACCCTTGCCGAGACGCGGTAGGACCCGGGAAGAGGGGGGGCCAGGGAGGCGAGCAGTTCGCCGCCTCTTTTTTCCAGGGGCAGGGCCCGGGCGCCGCCCGGGCCCTCCAGGGTCGCCTCGGCCGAGAGGATGTCCGATCCGGTGATCCGGATCCTGACCTTCTCCCCGGCGGTCACCACGGGACGGTCCACCACCAGGGCCAGGGAGCTTCCGCCGGACCGGAAGACCGCCTCCTTTCCGGCGAGCCACCGGACCGCCTGGCTCCAGAGGTGGTCGAAGAGCAACCCGCCCCCCTCCCGGCGGCGCTCCATGACCCACCTCCAGTCCGAATCCGAGGCGAAGACCATGGTCCTTCCGGCGCCGACCCGCTGGACCACCAGGAGGGGAAAACTCCCTCCCCTGGGCCCGCGGGCCGCGGCCAGGACCTGGGCGCCCGGTTTCAGCCCCGTAAGGCGGAAGATGTTGGAAAGGGGGAAAAGGGCGGCCCGCCCGCCCTGGAGCACCTTTTCCAGGCCCGAAAGGATGGGGTGGCCCCGGCCCTCGCGGGTGACCTGGACCAGGAGCCTCCCCTTGAGCTGGCCCGCCCCTCCGGCGCAGGGGAGGATCTCCGCCAGGGGAGTGGCGCCGATGCCCCCGGGGCTCAGGGAGACGGGGCCTCCCAGGAAGAGGAGGCCCCCGCCCAGGCGGTTCACGTAGGTCACGAGAAGCCGCCACTGTTGTTCGGCCAGGTCCGCCCGCGAGAGGTCCCCGAGAATCACGCAGTCGAAAACGCCCAGCTCCTTCATGTCCGCGGGGAAACCGCTCCTCAGCGGGGTCGGGGCCGAGCCCTGCTGGAGGATCCGGGCCGGGTTGGTGCGGAGCTGGAAGGTGACCGAGAGGTTCCGGTCCCGGAGAAGGGCCCTGCGCAGGAACTTGTATTTCCACCGGGGCATGGGCTCGTAGTAGAGGATCCTGAGTTTCCTGGGATCCACGGAGAGGACGAAGGCCCGCCGGTTGTTGTCCGCCTGGACCTCGCCCGGGACGGGGGCGAGGGAGACCTGGTAGGCGTGGTTTCCCGCCACCTTGGGGATGAAGGCGAACTTCAGGGTGCTCTCCCCGGGGGGCACGGAGACCTTCTTTTCCAGGACCTTCTTCCCGTCCCTTTCCAGGACCAGGGTGGTGGACACCGTCCCCATTCCCTTGGAGGAGACCTCCAGGAGCCCCTCCATCCGGTTGGCCAGCAGGGCCCGCTCTCCCACCTGGACGGACCGGAGGGCCAGGTCCCGGAAGGAGGAGGACTCCCCGGAGCCGCCGAGCCCCACCAGGTGGACCGGGACCCGGGCCGGAAGGGGCCCGGAGCCCGAGCCCGTCTCCCTTCCGTCGGTGAAGACCAGGATCGCCCCGAGCCTCCCGGCGGGGTCGTCCCGGGCCGTCTGAAAAATGGCCTCCCGGATGAGGCTCCTTCCCCCCCGGGCGATTTCCCCGGTCGAGGCCGCACGTTTGCGGGAGACAGAAATAGGGGGCCCGGAGAAGAGGCGGAAGGAGAGGTCCCAGTCCCGCGAGAGGCGGCCGGCCAGGGAATCCTCCCCGCCGGAGAAGAGGATCCTCCTCGCGGCGGCCGCCCTGGAGAGGCCGGCCAGGGAGTCCCGGACAGCCATGGACCGGGAGTCGTCCAGGAGGATCGCCAGGACCGGTTTCCCGCCGGTCTTCTCCTCCAGGGCCAGGACCGGGTGGAGGAGGATGAGGGCGAAAAGGAGGAGGGCCGCGAGCCGGACCAGGAGAAGGGCCTTTCCCGTCCGGCCCCCGTCGGGGCGGAGCGTCTCCCTGTATCCCCAGAAGGCGCCGGCCGCCCCGAGAAGGAAGAGGAGGATTCCGGCCCAGAGGGTCCAGCCGCTTCCGAACTTGATCCAGAAGGCCGTCATTCCCCGCCTCCCGCGAAGACGATCTTCCAAGCCAGGAGGCCCTCGGCCAGGAGAAAGAGGAGGGCCAGGACGACCAGTGGATCCGAGAGGGAGACCCCTTGGAGGCCCTCGGCGACGATCCCGGCCGCCTCGGCCGGGTCGTCCAGGGGAATCCGTTTACCCGGAAAGTCCTTCCAGGGATCCCTTTCCAGGTTTCCCTCGGCCGGGTCGACGTTGACGCAGATCCTTGTCCTGGTCGTCCTTCCCTTTCCCCGGAGTTCCACC
>CAYQBW010000351.1:0-4062 GCA_964415725.1 uncultured Planctomycetia bacterium | reverse complement strand
GCGGCGTTGGGGCCTCTCGGGGCCTTCCTGAAAAGGGGGGGGAAGATCCTCTCGTTCCTGGTCCTTCCCGGGCCGCTGGCGGAAAGAGCGGGGTTCCGGAGGGAAAGGGGCAGAGGCGGCGGCCGGGTCTCGGGGGTTCTCACGGTGGAGCAGGGCCTTCTTCCCGGCGCGCCGGAAAAGGTTCCCTTCCAGGCCGCCATGGCAGGGAACCTGGTTCCCGCGGGAAAGGGAGCGCGGGTGGCCGCCCGGTGGGCGGCCCGGGGAAAGAAGCCCCGGCCGGCGGTCCTCCTCTCGCCCGGATTCGTCCACCTGGACCTCCTCCCCGAGCTTTCCGCCGTGAAAAGGGAACCGGAGCTGGAGTGTTTCTACCTCTCCCTTTTGGAGAGAGCCCTGCCCGGGGCCTGGCGGAACGCCGCCACAAGGGCGCTGGAGCGTATGGGGGCTTTCGGCCCTTGGAAGGACTGGGCCGGAACGAAGAAGGCCCTTCTGGGCCTGGCGAAGAAAGCGGGCGTCCCCCTTCCTTCGCTGGAGAAGGTGGAAAAGACCCGGAAGGCCTGCGCCCGGCTCCTGGCGAGGGGGGACGCCCGGCGGGTCTTCCTCGAGTCCGTCAAGGTGGAGGAGTGGGTGAAGCGGGCCTTCTGCCGGGTCCAGCCCTCGAAGAAGGGGGAATTCCGGGCCTTCTGGTGCCACAGCGCCTTCGGGGTGGAAGGGATGACCTGGAAGGATGTGGCCAGGAAGCTCGCGGCAAACGGTTTCACCGCCGTCTTCCCCAACATGCTCTGGGGGAGCGACGCCTACTACGAGAGCGAGGTCCTGCCCGTGGACCCGGGGGTAAAGGAAAGGGGGGACCAGCTCTCCCTTTGCCTGGAGGCCTGCCACGCCGCGGGGATCCAGGTCCACCTGTGGAAGGTGAACTGGAACACGGGAAACCGGTCGCCTGGATTCATCGCCGAGATGCGGAAGGAGGGAAGGCTCCAGGTGGATTCCAGGGGGGTCGAGAAGAGTCCTCCCTGGCTTTGCCCCTCCAACCCCTTGAACCGGCGCCTCGAGGCGGACGCCATGCTGGAGGCGGCGCGGAAGTATCCCGTCGACGGGATCCATTTCGATTATATCCGCTATCCCGGCGGGGACGCTTGTTACTGCGGGGGGTGCAGGCGCCGCTTCGAGAAGAGGATCGGCCGGAAGGTCTCTCCCTGGCCCGGCGCGGTCCTGAGACCGGGGTCCCTCCGGGATGCCTGGCTCCAGTTCCGCCGGGACAACATCTCCGCCCTGGTCTCCGAGGTAAGCGCCCGGGTGAAGAAGCTCCCCCGCAAGGTCCTCGTCTCGGCCGCGGTCTTCGGGAACTGGCCCGTGGACCGGGACCGGATCGGCCAGGACTGGGCCCTCTGGTGCAGGAAGGGCTGGCTCGATTTCGTCTGCCCCATGGACTACACCCCGGACACGGGGGAATTCGCCCGGTCCGTGGCCTCCCAGCTCCGCTGGGCCGGAAAGGTTCCGGTCTACCCGGGCATCGGGTATACCGTGTGGAAAAAACAAAAGGGGATCTACACCCTGGTGGAACAGGTGAAAGCCGCCCGCCGCCTGGGCGCGCCGGGGTTCATCATTTTCAACCTCGGCCCCGACGAGGCCGGGGAGATCCTCCCCCTCCTGGGGTTGGGGCTGACCAGGAAGCGGTGAGAAAAAAACCGGCAAATAAAAGGACCCGCGGGGAAACCCGCGGGTCCTTGGTTTTCATTCGGTTCGGAGGGCTGAGCTCAAAGACCCAGGAACCACTCCGTGCCGTTGCTGGTGACGATCCCGGCGGAAACGATGGTGAAGTCCTGGAAGTTGATGGGACCGGCCCCGGTCAGAACGGGGTTGTTGGGGATGGGAATGTTCACGTTGCCCCCGGCTCCGGGCACCAGGAAGGCCGCGTAGACGGGGAACTTGATCAGAATGGTCCCGAAGGGGAAGGGCAAGCTGGCCCGGCCCACGGCAAGAGCCACCACGTTGGCCTGGGGATTAGGAATGTTGGCCGTAAGTTTCAGGGAGGCGGTCTTTCCAAGGATGGGGAAGGCTGAGGTGGTCAGTTCCGGGATGGGCCCGGGCTGGCCTTTCACGAAGACCTTGACCCTGCCGATGGAGCCCGAAGAGGCGGAGTAGGGGTTTTTGCCGGAAGTGGCGACGATGTTGTTCTGGGTGATGAAGCGGGTGAGAGTCACGGGCTTGCCCAGGATGTTGCTGGTGAAGGGGCCGCTTCCGTAGGAGTTGTGCATGATCGTGGCGTCGCCGCAGGCGCCCAGGATGCCGATCCAATCACCCGCCTTGAAGGTGAGGTTCGTAGGGATGATTGCGGCACTTGGAATCCCTGCCTTGAAGAAGACCAGCCCGCCCGAGGCGGTGGAAGGGTATGCCGGCGGCTTTCCGGAAAGCTTGTAGACCGCCACGTTCTGCTTTCCGAACTTCTTTTCGTCGGGAACCTGGAGGCCCAGGATCGTGAAAGCCACGGGAGCCTGGAAGAAGAATCCCCTGGTGTGTCCTTTATAGGAGTAGGTGGTGGAGTATTTTGGAATGGGGATGGCGCCGAAGGGGGAGACCTTGTTGCTTCCCTGGCCGTAGTTCTCGGCGGTGGCGCCGCCCTGGACGGGTTTCACGTAGACTTCGACCCTGGAAACGTTGTAGGCATCCTCGCTCGAATAGGCGCCCTTTCCGGCCTGGGCCACCAGGTTGGTCTGGGTTAGGAATCGGTAGAGCGTAACTGGCTTGCCGAGGACATTGCTGGGGAACTTGGGCGTTCCGTAGGAGTTGTGCATGATCGTGGCGTCGCCGCAGGCTCCCAGAAAACCGACCCACTGGCCGGCATGCACGATGATGTTGCAGGGAATGACGTTCGCGCTGGGGACCCCGGCCTTGTAGAAGATGGGCGGGTTGTTTCCCGTTTTCGGGTATGCTGGCGGTTTGGAATTCATCAGGTAGACCGCCACGTTCTGCTTGCCGAACTTCTTTTCGTCGGGAACCCTGAGCCCGACGATAGCGAAGGTCAACGGCGCCTGGAAGTAGAAGCCCCGGGTGGCTCTGGCCGCGGAGTAGGTCCGGACAAACTTCGGGATGGGAATCATGGTCTGCCCGGCGGCCAAGCCGCCCAGAAGCAGCAGGGAAAGGGATAGGGTGAACTTTCTCATGCGTGGGACCTCCATGGGTTGACGAAAAGAAACAAAAAGAAAGGTCAGGAATCAGTTAGGTTTGGCAAGACAAAAGAAAGTTTCTTCAATTATGGGACAAATTGCCTCCTTTGTCAGGAGGGAGTGGAGGGGGTCGCCCTGTAGGAGCTTTTTTTTAGAAGCAGTTGTTTCAGTTTGAATCAGGCGCAATCTTACCCGGACGATCATTTTTTCTCGTAGGCGCCGCCTGAGGCGGCGCGGGAGTGGCGCAGGCGCAGGTCGGTCCTGGGTGGTTCCTAGGGAGTTGGGGGTTCCATCGCGGGACGACCGTCGGGGCCTCCCCTACCGCCGGGGTCTTCGGCCCAGGGTGACCTGGAGATTGATGTCTTTCTTTCCCCGCCGGAGGCGGAGGGCGATTTTTTCCCCGGCGTAGCGCGCGGCGAGAAGTCTCTTCAGGTGGAAGGGATTGAGAACCCTCTCACCGTCGAGAGCGAGGACGCGGTCGCCTTTTTTTAAACCTCCTTTCCTGGCCGGTCCCGTGGCGGAGGCGATCTTCGCCCCCGGGCCCAGGTCTGCCGGGCTCGTCGCCACCCCAAGGAAACCGGGATGGAGATCCTCTCCTCTTTTCAGCCTGGGCAGAACCGCCTGGATTCCCCTCCAATCGGCGGCGAACCCGATCCCGGAGTCGTACCACTGGATCCCCGCGGCGTATCCCCTGGGCGAGAGGGGGACCAGGACCCCCAGGATCCGGCCCGACAGGTCCACCAGGGCTCCCCCGTAATTGGCGGGCGAGACGGAGGCGTCGGTCTGCACAGCCTTCCCCCCGATCCTTCCCGTGGCGGAAACGATTCCCAGGGAGATTTCCGGGGTCTTCGGCCCGAAGACCCGGCCCAAGGCGAGGACCCAGGACCCGGTCCTGTAG
>CAYQBW010000350.1:0-4066 GCA_964415725.1 uncultured Planctomycetia bacterium | reverse complement strand
GCAAGACTCTCCGGGGGGAACGGCTCGTCGTGGAAGGGGGGCGGGTCGTCCTGGACGGCAGGGAGATTCCCTTCCGCGGGGCGCCGGGCGCCCGGGAAGGGACGCCCGCCTCTCCTCCTTCCGGAAAGGGGAGCGGCCTGTGAGAAGAGGTCCCGGGAGTCCGCCCCTTGGGGCCGCCCTGCTCCTGGGCGCGGGTTTTCTCCTGGGAGGATGCGGCACCGAACCGGCCAGGGAGGTGGAACTCTCCCTCCCCGGCGGCGGGCTCCAGGCCAGGGTCCGGGCCCTCCTGGATCCCAAAGTCCCGGCCCGGAAGGCCATTTCCGGACTGGGGGAAATCCTTGCGACCCATCCCCGGAACGTGGTCGTGGCCTGGGCCCTGGCGGACCGGGCCTCCCGGGCGGGGATGGAAAAGGAGGCGGCCCGCCTCTTCGCCGGCCTGCCCTGGGCCTTCCGGGAGACCGCCCTGGCCCGGCTGGAGTCCGCCGCTTCTCCGGCCAAGGCCCTGGAGCGCTTGAAGAAGGTCTTGCGGAAGCGGCCGGGTTTTTTCCCCGCCCTCTATCTCCAGGGGCGCATTCTCTCCAGGCTCGGCCGCCTGGAGGAGGCCCAGCAGGCCCTGCAGAAGTGTCTTGCCTTGGCCCCCGATTGGGCCCCCGCTCTTTTCGAGACGGCCCGGGTCCTGGCGGCGCGCAAACGTCCCAGGGAGGCGGCCACCTACCTGGGCCGCTACCTGGCCAGGCGGCCGGAAGACAAGGAGGCCCGCCTTTTCAGGCTCCGGCTCTTTCTCTCCCCCGGGGGGGATCTCTCCGGGGCCCGGCGCGAACTGAGGCACCTGAAAAAGGAGATGCCCGGAGACGAGCGGGTGGCCCTCATGGAGGGAGCCCTGCGGGAGCTGGAAGGCAAGCTCCAGGAGGCGGCATCCGTCTACAGGAGGCTCCTTAAGACCGGGAAGAACGAAGAGGTCAAAAGGATCGCCGCCTTCGACCTGGGGGTGCTTCTCAAGGACAAGCTCCACGATCCCCGGGGGGCCTACCGGGCCTTCCAGGTCTATCTCTCCTGTCCTCCCGGAAAGAGCCTGGCCGACAAGCTGGACCTTCTCCGGGTCCGGACCTGGGTGTTGGAACTCAAGGAGGAAGGGGCCGCGGCCTCCAGACCATTTGCGCCGGACCGCAAGCCAGGGAGGGGAAGGTGAAGGCCCTGGTCCAGCGGGTTTCCTCGGCCTGGGTGGTGGTGGATGGGAGGGAAACCGGGCGGATCGGACCGGGGCTCCTGGTCTTTCTCGGCGTGGCCAGGGGGGACGGCCCCGGCGAGGCGGACCGGTTGGCCCGCAAGGTGGTGGAGGCCCGGATCTTCGAAGGGGAGAAGGGGCACTTCCATTTTTCTCTTCAGGAAGTTGGGGGAAGCCTGCTGGTGGTCTCCCAGTTCACCCTCTGCGCACGGACCAGGAAGGGAAGGCGCCCCTCCCTGGACGACGCCGCCCCTCCCGGGGAGGCCCAGGCTCTCTACGAGCGTTTCCAGGAAGCCTGCCGGGCCATGGGGGTTCCCGTGGAGACGGGGGTCTTCGGCGCCCACATGGAGGTTCACCTGGTGAACGACGGGCCCGTGACCTTCCTTTTCGAGGTTTCGCCCCAGGCCTCCCGGTAGGCTTCGAGGAAGGCCCGCCTGGCCTTCCGGGGGATTCGGAGCCTTCGGGCCTCGCCGGCCAGGATGCCCAGGTCCCCGGCCCGGGCCGGGGGTGGCGCCGGACCTTGGTGGAACCTGGCCCGGGGGGAATCGACTTTGAAGATCTCCCAGGCCCCATCTCCACCCCGGCGGGCCAGGAAGTTCCGCAGGTGGGGGTTCCGGTCTTGCAGGCCGAGAGCGTGGGCCCGGCCCAGCCACTCCCCAAGGGCCCCGAAGAGATCCGCCTCCGGCGCCGGTTCTCCGGAGAGGAGGGTCTCCAAGTTTTCGGCCTCCACGTAACGGGTGAGGAGCCAGGCCTTCCTGAGCCAGCCAAGAGTTCGTTCCTCCCCGAAGGCCAGGGGTTCGGCGGCGCCCAGGCCCCGGGTCCGGAGCCAGAGGAGGGTCCGGGCCTCCCGGGCCGCCCGGGAGGGGGCGAGGAAGGTGTTGCGGAAGGCCCCCCGCAGGGTCTCCAGGCCGGGGTAGAAGTAGAGTTTCAGGACGCAGAGCCCGAAAGGGGGAAGTTCCAGCCGGGCCGTCCACCCGGTCCGGTGCCGGGCCAGGAGGATTCCCCCGGAAGGAGGGGCCGCCGAAAGCGGCAGGGAGGCCGGGTCCCAGGATGGGTGGGCCGAAAGCAGCCTGGCACGGAAACTCATCCCAAACCCTTACTTGACTAGGTGTTACCCCTGTTGCATAAAAGGCTCCTCCTGTTTCCCCGGACCGCCGAAGGGCCGGAAGATCCAAGAGATTTCGTCTGGGAAGGTAGCTTTCATGAGAACGATCACCAAGAGGGAACTGGTCCACCGGATCGCCGAGACTGTCGGTGTGAGCAAGGCCGATGCCCGCAAGGTGGTCCAAACCTTCCTGGACTTGATCGTAGAAGAGTTGGGCCAGGGGAACCGGCTGGAGTTCCGGAAGTTCGGGGTCTTCGAGGTGCGCCACCGGAAGCCCCGGGTCGGCCAGAACCCCAAGACCCTGGAGAAGGTGGAGGTTCCCGGCCGGCGCGTGGTGAAGTTCAAGGAGGGGCGGGATCTGAAGGAGAGGTTGGCCCAAGGGGGCGGCGGAGACTAACCCTTTCCTCCCTTGGACCGGGAGGGTGCTCCCATGAGAGACGAAGGGCTGAGGCTGACCTACCACGCCGGCACGTTCTACCCCCGCAGGGCGGAGGAGGTCCGGGCCTTCCTGGAAGAGGTCTCGAATCTCCCCCTCCCCGACCCTGGGGCCGGGACGGTCCTGGGGGGAGTGGTTCCCCACGCGGGCTGGGTCTATTCCGGCCCCACGGCGGCCAAGGTCTGGCGGCTGCTTGGGGAGAGGGGGCCCGAAGGGGCGGACCTGGTGGTGCTCTTCGGGGCCATCCACCGTTTCCAGGCCGTGACCGGGCCGGGGGTGGACTTCCACGGGGCCTGGCACACGCCCATCGGGGACCTCCCCGTGGACCGGGAGGCCCTGGAGGCCCTGGCGGAGAAGGGCCTGGTCCAGGCGGCCCCCTCGACGCACCAGGGGGAGCATTCCCTGGAAGTCCAGCTCCCCTTTCTTCTTCATTTCCTTCCGGGCGTAAAGATTCTTCCAGTGGCAATGCCCCCCAATCCCCAGGCGCCGGAGTCGGGGCGGGCCATGGCCCGGGCGCTCCGGGAGATGGGGCGGACTCCCTTGGCCGTGGGGTCCACGGACCTGACCCATTACGGCGACCGCTTCGGTTTCGCCCCGGGCGGAAAGGGCGAGGCCGGCCTGGCCTGGGCCCGGGCCAACGACAAGCGTTTCCTGGACCTCCTCCTGGCCATGGACGCCGAATCCCTCGTTCCGGAGGCCCGCTCCAGGCTGAACGCCTGCGGCGCCGGCGCGGCCGCGGCGGCCCTGGCCTTCTCCCGGGAGATGGGGGCGGACCGGGCCTTCCTGGTGGAGCACACAGACTCCCAGCAGGCCCGGCCCGATCCCTGGTCCGACATCTACGTCGGATACGGCGGCGTGGTCTTCCTGAAGGGTTAATCCTCCCGTCCTCCACAGAGCCTGTGGGTCCAAGAAGGAAAAAAGAAGCGGGGATTTCCGGGAACTGACCCCTGAAGGACTTGGATTAGGCTTCCCTATCCCTTCCTTGGATTCGGCAAGGAAAGAGTTAAGGGACCCAGCTAGAATTTGGGAACAAGCTTTAGTTTCCGAAATAACGATAAGCCCCCATTGCCTTTGACGGCCCTTTCTCAAGAAAATCAGTGACGGTTACGACAAAAGTCCCGGACCCTCGAAAATCCTCAAAAAATCGTGACCTTCCCCCAGGTAGAGAAGTTTAGTAGCCCCCGCCGGAACGAGGCCGGATCGGAGATCCGGACTCGTGACGTCGGGGGGCCAGTTCCGAAGCAGCCACCGAATCACGAACTTGACAAGACTTTTGTCGCGTCTGTCAATCAGTGCCCTT
>CAYQBW010000349.1:0-4068 GCA_964415725.1 uncultured Planctomycetia bacterium | reverse complement strand
GTCGAGTGGGTCCCAGGCGACGGTGGCGGCCGAGGAGGCCCCGTCCGAGGCGGTGGGGTCATCCCCTCCGCCCAGCACGAGGCGCGCCGAGGTGGGGTCCCAGGCCGCCGCGTGGCCCACGCGCGCCGGGCCCTGGGAGGGCGCGGGGCTCCAGATCACCGTCACGGCCCCGTCCGCCGCCACGTCCACGGCTCCGAGGAGCGTGGGGGTCTCGGGGGCGGCGGCCGGCACGCCCGCACCGCCGCCCTCCAGCTCGCCTTCTCCCTCCTCCTCTCGGCGGGGCTCCTGTTTTGAGGCCTCCTCCGCAGAATCGGTTGGTCCCTGAAGGGCCAAAAGGGCGGAGTTTTCCACGAACAGGCCGCGAAAAGGCAGTTTCAGCCCTTCCAGCCTTTCCCTTGGATTTGACACCCGAAAAACGGGGGGAGTTTGTGAGGCCTTTTCAGGGAAGGGAAGGCTCCCCAGCCCGGGCTCCGGGTTCCCCTTCCCATGAAGGTCCCTCCCCAAAAAATCCGTGACGGTTACGACAAAAGTCCCGGACCTTCGAAAATCCCCAGAAAATTGTGAGCTCCCCCCAGTTTGAAATGTTGTGAAGCCCCCGCCGGAACGAGGCCGGATCGGAGATCCGGACTCGTGACGTCGGGGGGCCAGTTCCGATGCAGTCACCGAATCACGATCTGGACAAGACTTTTGTCGCGTCTGTCAATCCGTGCCCTTTTCAAAGGGCGCCGCCGGGGTCGAGCCGGGATACGGTCCGGCCCGCCTAAAAAGAGGAGGCTTTGGGCTCAGCTCAGCCGTATGTCTGCGGTCGCGGCGGCTCGGCCTTTTCTCCCTATTTCGGGTATAGCCGCGCGGGGTCGAGGACTACGTGTTTGATTGTCTTTCGGTTCCAGGTATAGACTATGTGGACCAGGCCGTCCCGGGACTGGATCACCGTGGGATAGGAGTATTCTTCCTTTTCTCCCGGCGGACTCCCTTCCGGGGGATCCAGGTCCAGGACGCGCCTCCAACTCTTTCCGTCAAGGGAGAGGGCCACGCTCAAGGGCGTTCTCGGGCCCCAATTTCCCCCCGTAGGGTTATAGACCAGGAGAAACCGGCCGTCCTTCAAGGCCAGGGCGTCGATCCCCGAGTTCGGGTTGGGAAGGGAGGTGGCCCTGGTTTTGCTCCATGTCCTCCCGGAATCGCGGGACCAGTTCTCCACGATGACTCCCTCCCGGCTCCTGCTGAGCATCTGCAGGATTCCCCCCCCGTGGTCCAGGATGGCGGGCTGGATAGCGTTGAACCTGCGTGGATCGTTCAAAGGCCCGATGACGCTCCAGGTCCGGCCTCCGTCCCGGCTCACCTCCAGGTGGATCCGCCAGCCCTCCTCGAGGCTTTCCGTGCTGGAAGGAGCCAGGATGGTTCCGTCGGCGAGCTGGACGGGAGGGTTCTTGATCGGGCCCAGAATCCCCTCGGGGAGTTTGAAAGGCCCGGACCAGGTCCTCCCGTCGTCCCGGGAGACCAGAAACATGCCCCACCAACTCCTGGGATCGGGCCCTACTTTGTAGAAGAGGTAGAGGGGACCACCCCTTGGGCGGAAGAGGACCGGGTTCCAGCAGGGATACCGGAGGTTCTCCTTCTGGACCCCGTTGGCCACCTCCACGGGCTTCGTCCAGGCGCCGCTTTCTTTGCGGGAGACCCAGATGCCCACGTCCTTGTTCTTTTCCGCCGTTCCCCCGAACCAGGCCGCCACAAGTCCCCCTCCGCTTTCCACGATGGTGGAAGCGTGGCATTGCGGGGTGGGCGCATGGGAGGGGGAAAAGATGAATTCTTCCCGCACGATGGCGGAAGGCGCCTTTTGCATGGCTTCTTCCCTTTCTTCTTCCGGGGAGACGCAGGAGAACGCGACGGCCGCCGCCGAGGCGGCAAGAAGAAGGCATTTCGTCTTTCCCATTTCACTCCTTTTCCACATGAGCCCCCAAGGAGGCAAGGTCCCGGAAGAAGGCCGGGTAGGACTTGGATACGCAGGAGGCGCGGGCGATGCGGACGGGACCGGCGGCGGCCAGGGCGGCGACGGCGGCGGCCATTGCGATCCGGTGGTCGCTGTGAGTGTCCACCGTGCCTCCCTGGAGCGTTTTCCCCGGGATGACCATTTCGTCTCCCTCGATCCGGACGTTTCCGCCCAGGCGGGAGAGAAGGTCCGCCAGGGCGGCGGCCCGGTCGCTCTCCTTGTGCCGCAGGCGGCGCACGCCGGAGATCCGGGATTCTCCCGGGCATGCGGTGGCCAGGACCGCAAGGGGCGGGAAGAGATCGGGACAACCCGAGGTGTCGAAGGAAAAGGCCCTGGGTTTCCCGGGGCCCGCCGTGACCGCCTCATGGGAGACGCGGACCTCCGCTCCCGCAAGCCCGAGGGCCTCCAGAATCGCCCGGTCCGGCTGGGGAGATTCCAGGTCCAGCCCGGTGACGGTCACGGGCCCGGCCAGGGCGCCCGCCGCGAGAAGAAAGGACGCGCCGGACCAGTCCCCTTCCACCGTGTATTCACGGGGGCTGTATGCCTGCCCGCCGGGGACGATGAAGAGCCCCCGATCCAAGTCCGCTTCCACGCCGGCGCCGAAGTCCTCCATCACCCGGAGGGTGGCTTCCACGTAGCCCTTGCTCCGCAACCCAAGCGCCCGGACCTCCGAGTCCTCCCGGCAGAGAGGGAGGGCCAGGAGAAGACCCGTGAGGACCTGGGAGGTGAGGCTCCCGTCCACCTCGATCCGGCCGCCCCGCAGGGGTCCTTTCACCCGGACAGGCGGATACCCGCCCCTGGTCTCGCAGGAGGCGCCCAGGGGCTCCAGGGCGGGAGGGAGCATGTGGACGGGCCGGGAGAGCAGGGAACCCGAGCCGGTCAAGGTGACGGGCCCCGCCTCCAGGGCCGCCAGGGAGGCGAACATCCGGAGGGCCAGGCCCGATTCCCCGCAATCGACCCACTCCGACCCGGGTCGGGCCCGGCCCGTGATCCGGACGCCCCCGGGCTCTTCCCGGACCCGGGCCCCCAGGGCCCGGGCCGCCCGAAGGGAGGCCCGGGCGTCGGCGCAAAGGGGCCCCGCCGCCTCGATGAAGGAGGTCCCCTGGGCCAGGGAGGCCGCCGCCACAGCCCGCTGGAAGAGGCTCTTCGAAGGGGGCGCCGCCACGGTCCCCCCCAAGGGTCCCGGCCCGACGATCACAAAGTCTTCGGTCATCTTCTTTGCCTGGGGTCTCTTTTGGTGATCCTATCCCGCCTTCCCTGGAAATCCCCTCCCTTCCTTCTATGGTGAAGGCATGCCCTTCCTTCCCGACGCAAAGCTGCTCCTCAATCCCAGGCTGGATCCTGCCAGGGCGGCGGATTTCGCCCGCTGGCTCGAGGCCGCCCCGCCCCTTCCGGACCATGTCTGGCTCGCCACGTCCGGGACGAGCGGGAGACCCAGGCTCGTCGCCCTCTCCCGGAAGGCGCTTCTGGCCTCGGCCCGGGCGGTGAACCGCCACCTGGAGAGCGGTCCCTCCGATGTCTGGGTCAACGTCCTTCCCCTCTTCCACGTGGGAGGCCTGGGAATCCTGGCCCGGGCCGAAGAGAGCGGCGCCCGGGTTGCGGGGAACCTGGACCCGGCGGTCCTCCCTCCCTGGAATCCCGGGGAGTTCGTGGAGCTCCTGGGAAAGGAAAGGGCCACTCTCACTTCGCTGGTGCCGACCCAGGTGCACGACCTGGTGGAATGCCGCCTCTTTCCGCCTTCCTCCCTCCGGGCCGTCCTGGTCGGAGGGGCCCGGCTGAAAAAGGGTCTCTACCGGGCGGCCCGGCGGCTCGGCTGGCCTCTCCTTCCCACGTACGGCTCCACGGAAACCTCTTCCCAGGCGGCCACGGCGGAGGTGGCCTCCCTGGAAAAGGAGGAGTTTCCGCCTCTTCGAATTCTTCCCCACATCCAGGTCCGGGAAGAGGAGGGGCACCTGGCCTTCCGGGGGCCCTCCCTTTTCACGGCCCTCCTGGAAGGGCCCGGAGAAAAGGACCTCACCCTCCTCCCCCAGGGGGCCTGGTGGAAGTCCGAGGACCTGGGGCGGGTCCGGGGGGACTTCCTG
>CAYQBW010000348.1:0-4073 GCA_964415725.1 uncultured Planctomycetia bacterium | reverse complement strand
CCATCCCCCCCAGGCGTGGGGATGATTCCGAACCCCCGGAACCATCCCGGGCCGACGTTCGCCTGCGCCGCCTCCGGCGGCGCAGGCTCCGGCGACCCCTACACGTGGGTGTTGGCGGTGGCTCCGCGATTTCCCTCCCGCCCGGGAGCGGATGGGTCCTCAGCCGACCTCGTAGAGGAAATCCTCCAGGATTTTTTTTGCTTTCTCCAGGATTTCCCTTTTTTTCTTTCCTTCAGGGAGAATCCAGGCCAGTTCGGTGAGGAACTCTCCTTCCCAAAGGCATGCTTGCCAGGAGAGATAGGAGGTCGACCGATTCCAGTTATGGGCAAGTTCATTCAGGAGCCTTTTCCGAACGCCTCCCAGGCAGGCCTGGGCTTCCTCGAGGAGGCGGGCCGACCGGGCCATCAAGGCCTCTTTTCGCCGGGAGGCCGGAAGGAGGTGGAGGGCGGCCCGGGCCCACATTCCGAAGTCGACCATGCCGGGGCCGAACTTCAAGAGGATGGGCTTCAAAAGAGGAAGGGGGCCATTTTCGCCCTGTTCCACCACCCGGAGGGCTTCCTCCAAGGCCTCCGCCCCCAACTCGATCTGCTTGGAGAGAAGAGGTTCGGTGGCGGCCCTGCGTAACCTTAGATCCAGGAGAGAGGCGTACAGGAGTCCCCGGTCTCCCGGGGTGAGGTCTTGGGTCTTCATCTCCCCCTGGAGGACCTCCTCGGCCAGGGACCAGGCGCCGAACTCCTCGCCGAGCCCGAGGGCGAGGCGGACCTCCATGACGGTTCGCCGGTTTTGTCCCGGAAGGGACGCCAGGGAAAAAACCAGGGAAAAGAAAAAGAGTTGGAAGGCCTTTCGTTTCTTCACCATGGACTGTCCCCCCTGTAGATTCTTTTCCTGGATTGTAAAGGAAAAAGAAAAGGGCGCCAGGCCCCCGGGTGGATCGAAAAGGTGTTCCCGCCCTGCCGGTCAAGGGCGCTTTTTCAGGCGGGCCGCTTCTTGGTAGAGGGGCAGGAGCTTCTCCAGGTGCTTCTCCCAGGTGAATTCCCGGAGGACCAGGTCCCATCCGGCCCGGGCGGCTTTTTCCCGGAAGGAGGGCTCCAGGAGGGCCCGGGCGGCCCGGTTCCAGGAGGCCGGGTCTCCCGGGTTTTCCACCCTTAGGATCTTCGCCTCCCCTTCGAGGACTTCCGCCGTCCCGGCGGCGGCGGAGACCGCCGCGGGAAGCCCCGAGGCCATGGCCTCGAGTGGAACGTTGGGGAAGGTGTCGAACCGGCTGGGAAAGAGAAGGGCCTCCGAGGCGGCGTAGAGGTTTTCCACGTCCCGTCGGGGGCCCAGCCACCGGACTCTTTCCTTCAGCCCCAGCCCGGCGGCCAGGGTCTTGTAGAAGCCGAGCCTTCGCTCCCGGCCCGCCACGAGCAGCCGCCAGTCCCCGCCCAGGCCCGCGAGCCCGGAAAGCAGGAGGTCCAGGCCCTTCCGGAGGTAGTCGTTTCCAAGAAAAAGAAAGGTCGTGGGACCTTCCCTGAGATCCAGGGCGGCCAGGGCCTTCTGCCGGAGGGCATCCCTTCGCCTCGGGGAGAAGCGGGTGGTGTCCACGCCGTTGTAGACCACCCGGATCCGGTCGGCCAGGTGGGGATAACGGCGCGCCAAAGCGTCCCGGACCAGGCCTGAGACCGCCTGGATCCTCACCAGGCCCGGGTGGAAAAAGCGGGCCCGCTCCAGGGCCAGGGTGATCCGCTGGGTGGGATCGAGAAAGAGGAAGGGCCGGCTCCAGAGGGGTTTCATGGAGGCCCGCCAGGCCAGGTAGTCCGCCTGGGGGCCCGATCCGTCCCGGTAGAGATCCTGCTCCAGGGTCCGGCCGAAGCCCACGACCAGGTCGAAGGTGGGATCCCGGGCGGCCCTGGCCTGGGCCCTGGCGAAGGAGAGGACCTTTCTCCAGTGGGGGAAGCGGGCGGTCTTCAAAAGGTGGAGATGGAGTCCCGGCGGAATCCGGTCCCCCACGACCCGAGGGGTGAAGACGTGCACCTCGTGGCCCCTTTCCAGGAGGCGCCGGACCAGCACGGCCAGGTAGCCTTCGCTCCCGCCGGTGGTGCCGAACCGGGTATGATGCAGGGCGATCTTCACGGGCCGAACATTCTGACTTTTGCTCCCGGAGTCAAGGAACCTTGCGGATCGTCCACGTCAACGGCGAGAAAGGCTTTTCCGGGGGGGAGGTCCAGATGTTCCACCTCATGGAATACCTCCGGGAGCAAGGCGACGAGTGCCTCCTGGTAGGTAGGGAGGGAGGGGCGGCCCTGGAAGAGGCCCGGGTCCGGGGCTTCGCCGCCCACTCCCTTCCCATGCGCTCCAGCCTGGACCTGGCGGCCATCTTCTCCCTCCGCCGCCTCTTTCGGAGCCTCGCCCCCCAGGTCCTCCATTTTCACACCTCCCGGGCCCACGTGCTGGGCGCCTGGGCGGCTTTGGGCCTTCCAGGGGCGGTCCGGGTCGCCACGAGGCGCATGGACTATCCCCTTCGGCGGGATCCGGTGACGCGCTTTCTCTACGGCGGGGCCCTGGACGGGGTGGTGGCCATCTCACAGGCGGTGCGGGAGGAGGTGCTCCGCCTGGGGATCCCGCCGGAAAAGGTCTTTCTCGTGCCTTCCGGGGTGGAGGCTGAACGGTTTCGACCTCTCCTCCAGGCCGGGCGGGAGGAAAAGAGGGCGGCCCGGGCGGCCCTGGGCCTTCCCGAGGAGGGCCTTTTCGCCGGGACCGCCGCGACCCACCATCCCAGGAAGGGCCTGGACGTCCTTCTCGAGGCGGCGGCCCTGCTCAGGGAGAAGGGGCGGGAGTTCTTTCTGCTCCTGGCGGGGTCGGGCCCGGCGGGAGAGGAATTGAAAAAACAAGCCCGGGAGGCCGGCCTGGGGGAAAGGGTTTTCTTTCCCGGGAGGGTGAGGCCTTCCGAAAGAATCTATGCCGTCCTGGACGTCTTCTGCCTTCCTTCCCGCAAGGAGGGGCTGGGCGTGGCGGCCCTGGAAGCCATGGCCTCGGGGCTTCCCGTCCTGGCCAGCCGGGTGGGAGGACTGGCGGAGTCGGTCCTGGACGGGGAGACGGGGATTCTCGTCCCCCCCGGGGATCCGGCGGCCCTGGCCGAAGGACTGGACCGGCTCCTCGGGGACGGGGAACTCCGGCGGAAGATGGGACGGGCCGGGGCGGCGCGGGTGGCGGAAAGCTACACTGCCCGGGCCATGGGGGAGGGAAACAGGAGGATCTACCTGGACTTGCTGGAGGGGAGGAAACAAGGAGGCATGCCTTGAAGGACCCCCGCGACCGGTTTCACTTCGACTGCCGGCACATGCTCTGGAGCCGGCCCTGCCGCTACCACAAAGAGGAAGGGGTCCACTGCCAGGGGTGTCCCCACTACGACCCGGTGAAGACCAGGGTCCTCCTGGTGAAACTGGCCGCCGACGGGGACGTGCTCCGCACTACCGGGGTCCTTCCGGTCCTGGAACGGGAATTTCCCGGCACCCACCTCACCTGGGCCACGGCCCCGAGCGCGGCGCCTCTTTTGGAGAACCATCCCCAGGTGGACCGGATCCTGGTCACTGGAAGGGGGGTTCCCCCCGAGCTTCTGGCCGAGGAGTTCGACCTGGTGCTCTGCCCCGACGCGGATCCCTTCTCCGCCGCCCTGGCCTCGGTGGGGCGGACCGGCAGGCGGCGTGGATATACGCTTGCCGATAACGGGGTTGTGCGCCCTCTCTCCAAGGGGGCCCGGGAGTGGCTGGCCATGGGCCTGGACGACGACCTGAAGCGGAAGGGAGACCGGACCTACCAGGAGATCCTCCAGGAGGTCCTGGAACTCCCGGAGCGGCCCGGCCCCCCGGAACTCCATCTCACGGAGGATGAAAAGGAGGGAGCCCGCCGGTTCCGCCGGGCCGCCGGAATCCCGGGGGACCGCCCCCTGGTGGGGCTCAATACGGGCGCCGGATCCCGCTGGCCCCTGAAACAATGGACCTACGAGGGGTTCCTGGAGCTGGGCAGGCGGCTGGCGGCCAAGGGCTGTTCCGTCCTTTTGCTGGGGGGGCCTTCCGAGGAGGCGCGCAACCAGAGGC
>CAYQBW010000347.1:0-4074 GCA_964415725.1 uncultured Planctomycetia bacterium | reverse complement strand
GAGGGGCGGACGCCCTCAACATCCTTCCCCCCTACGGAGAAAAACGCTACTACGAATTGAGACCGACCATCGCCGTTCCGCCCCCGGGAAGGGGAGGCGGCAAGAGCGCCATCCCCCTGGACGGGACGTTCGGCCTCCACCCGGCCCTGGCGCCCTTGAAGCCCCTCTACGACGGCGGGAAGTTCGCCCCCGTCGTGGACGTGGGATCCCCCCACCCCACGAGGAGCCATTTCGAAGCCCAGTATTTCATGGACACTGCCGCCCCGGGAAACAAGAGGATCCGCTCGGGCTGGCTCAACCGCTTCCTCTCCCTCACGAGAAACAGGAAGGCGCCGCTCAGGGCCCTGGCCCCCCAAGGACTCCTTCCACGCTCGCTCCGGGGGGATTACCCGGTCCTGGCCTTCCCGGGAAGAGCGGGGGGAAAGGACCTGGCGCGCCTCCTGGACCGGTTCGCCCCCCTCTACGGCCCCCCCGCGGCGAAAGAAGAGAAGGACCCGGTCCTGGCCTCCGGCTGGGAAACGATCCAGTCCCTGCACCGGTACCTGGCCATCCAGAACAAGAAGGCCCCTGCCCCTCCCAGGCCTTATCCCAAGGGCCCTCTCGGGCCCCGCCTCCAGGCCGTGGCCAAGGTGGCGGCCAGCGGAGACCCCCTGGAGGTAGCCTGCCTGGACTGGGGAGGGTGGGACACCCACACCAACGAGGGCGGGGCCCAGGGGAAGCTCGCCTCCATGCTGGACCACCTGGGCAAATCCCTGGCGGCCTTCCTGGAGGACTTGGGAGAAGAGGCGGAGCGCACCCTGGTGCTCGTCCAGAGCGAGTTCGGCCGCACCTGCAGGGAGAATGGAAACGGCGGGACGGATCACGGCCACGGAGGGGTCATGCTTCTGCTGGGCGGCCCCGTCCGGGGCGGTAAGGTCTACGGCTCCTGGACGGGCCTGGAGAAGGACGCCCTCTACCAGGGCAGGGACCTGCCCGTCACCACGGATTTCCGCGACGTCTACGCTGAGATCCTGGAGAGGCACCTGGGCCTCTCCCCACCGGCGGGCTTCTTCCCGGGCTATCGCCCCGGAAAGCTCCCGGGCGCCCTGGCTTGAGCCGGGCCCATCCTGTCCCGAAAAAGGGCACACGCCCCTCCGAGGCGGCCTTGTAGTCCCCCCAAGGGGGAGTATCCTTGAGTTGGTCCGTTTCCTTTTTTCTCCACTTTCACCCACGTCTTCTTTCCAAGCAGGAGCCTGCCATGAAACCATCTTGGATCCGGCCCTCCACGGCCTTTCTCCTCCTCACGGGCGCCCTCTGCGCCCAGGCCCTTCCCAGCAAATTCGATCTTCGCAACTACAACGGCCGCAACTACGTGACGGGGGTGCGAAGCCAGCGGGGCGGAACCTGCTGGACCCACGGCACCATGGCCGCCATGGAGGGAAACCTCCTGATGACCGGGAACTGGGCCTTCGCGGGCGAAAAAGGCGAACCCAACCTGGCCGAATACCACCTGGACTGGTGGAACGGCTTCAACCAGTACTACAACAAGGACCGGACCCCGACTTCAGGCGGGGGGATCAAGGTCCATTACGGCGGCGACTACCTGGTGGCCTCGGCCTACATCACGCGCGGCGACGGTGCGGTCCGCGACATCGACGGCCAGTCCTTCAGCTCCCCTCCGGCCTTGAACAAGCCGACCTACCACCACTACTACCCCAGGGAAATCGAGTGGTTCACGGCGGGAAGGAACCTCTCCCGGATCAATACGATCAAGCGGATCATCATGACCCAGGGCGTGCTGGGGACCTGCATGTGCTACTCGGGCTCCTTCATCCGCCACTACGTCCACTACCAACCCCCCTCGAGCACCAGGCTCCCCAATCACGCCGTGGCCATCGTGGGATGGGACGACAACAAGTACACCCAGGCCCCCAAACGCGGCGCCTGGCTCGTGAAGAACAGCTGGGGTTCCTGGTGGGGTTACAGCGGCTATTTCTGGATCTCCTACTACGACAAGTGGGCCTGCCAGGAGCCCTTCATGGGGGCCGTCTCCTTCCAGGACGTGGAGCCCATGCGCTACGACCGGGTCTACTACCACGACTACCACGGCTGGAGGGACACCAAGAAGGACGCATCGGAAGCCTTCAACGCCTTCAAGGTCCAGGGCAACGTGGAGACCATCCACGCCGTGAGCTTCTATACGGCGGCGGACAACGTAACCTACACGGTGGAGATCTACGACCGCTTCACCGGGGGCAGGCTGGAGGGAAAGCTTTGCTCCAAGTCAGGTTTCATCCCCTATCGCGGGTTCCACACGGTGGACCTGGACCGGATGCTCACCCTCACCAAGGGAGACGATTTCTACGTCTACCTCAAGCTCTCGGCCGGGGGCCAGGCCTTCGACCGGACCTCGGACGTGCCCGTGCTCCTCGGTTCCCCGCCCCAGGACGTGATCGTCGTCTCCAAGGCCAACCCGGGGGAGAGCTTCTACAAGAAGAACGGCGCCTGGGTGGACCTCACTACTTTCAACAAGACGGCCAACTTCTGCATCAAGGCCCTGGCCACAGTGTATACGACCGGCAGGAACGCACCCGTCTTCAACGGCCCTCCCTGGGAAGGCCCCTCCTACACGGGTGACACCTCGGCCGTGGCCTGGGCGGACTTCGACGGGGACGGAGACCCGGATCTCCTGGTCGCCCGAAAGGGAGACCAGAACCTGCTCTTCCTGAACGACGGAAACGGGCGGTTCACCGACGGGACCTCGGGCCTGCCCTCGCTGAAGGATCCCACCACCGCGCTCGCGGCAGGGGATTTCGACGGCGACGGCGACGCCGACGTCCTGGTGGGGGAATACGGACAGGCGGACCGGATCCTCCTCAACAACGGCAAGGCGTCCTTCTCCGCCGCCACACTTCCGGGGGGCGCGGGAAACACCCGGGCCCTGGCCGCGGCCGACTTCGACGGCGACGGGGACCTGGACGCGGCCGTGGGGCGTTACGGCCAGGCGAACCTTCTGCTCAAGAACAACGGGAAGGCATCCTTCGCCTCCTCGGGCCTGCCGGGAGGGACGAACAAGACGACTTCCCTGGCGGTCTTCGACGCCGACGGCGACGGCGACCTGGACCTGGCGGCGGGCAACGAAGGCCGGCAGAACCGGCTCCTCCTCAACGGGGGCAGGGCCTCCTTCACCGACGCCACCTCCGGCAGGATCCCGGTCATGCTCTACCACACAACCGCCCTTGCCGCGGGCGACGTGGACGGCGACGGGGACATCGACCTTGTGACGGGCAACGACGGCGAGGAGAACTGGCTCCTCTTGAACAACGGAAAGGGGACCTTTTCCGGGGGAAGCCCCTTCGTGAAGCGCATCCCCAAGATCGAGGACCGCACGCGGGCCCTGGCTCTCGGGGACGTGGACGGCGACGGCGACCTGGACCTGGTCGTGGGAAACTCCTCTCCATACTACCAGACCGGATTGGACCGGCTCTACCTGAACGACGGGAAGGGCTGGTTCGCCAGGGCCACCTTCCACAACATGCCGGGGCGGGGGGATTCCACCGAGGCCTTGGCCCTCTTCGACGCCGACGGCGACGGCGACCTGGACCTGGCCCTGGGAGGCGCGGAAAGACCTGTTGCGCTCTTCAGCAACCTGACCCGCCAGGTGGAAACCCCCTTCGGCGCCCGCCTGGGGAAACCCTACCGCCTGGAGATCTACTCCCGTCCTCCCAAGGCTCCGGCCGCCATGGCGGTGATTCCGCTCTTCGCCACCAGGCAGAAGAAAGCCTCCATTCCTCCTCTCGGGACGTTCGGCCTCGACACGGCGGCCTCCTTCGTCGGGCTCCCGCCGGCCATGACCGATCCCGCCCAGGGAAGGGCAGTGGTGACCTTCACCATCCCCAATTCCCCGGCCCTTCGCGGCATGAACCTCTGCTGGCAGGCCGTCGTGGAGGGAAGGAAAGGCGGAAAGAAGACCTGGCGGTTCACCAACGTAGCCACCGGAAAGATCCAGTAACCGTGTCCGGGACGCCGTCCGGAATGCTGTAGGGGACGCCCGAGGGACGGCGCTTTGCGCCGTCCCGACGGTCGTCCCGCGAT
>CAYQBW010000346.1:0-4104 GCA_964415725.1 uncultured Planctomycetia bacterium | reverse complement strand
GTAGGGGACGCCCGAGGGACGGCGCATGGCGCCGTCCCGACGGTCGTCCCGCGATAGGGCCGTAACCATCGGAATCGCCCAGGAGGGGGGGTAATTCGGGATTCCCGGAACCACCCGGGCCGGCGTTCGCCAGGGTCGCCTTCGGCGCCCCTGGCTCCGGCGGCCCCTACATGCCTGCAGGCCGTCCCGGCGGTCGTCCCGCGATGGGGCTCAGAAGGGGGCGCAGGTCAGGGTGAAGGTCTTTTGGGCCTGGGCGGCCCGTTTGGGAGGCCAGGGCCTGGGGAAGGAAAAGCGGGCGGAGATCTTCTTTCCCCCAGGGGGCTGGACTTCCACCTGGTAGGTCCCGAAGACAGCCCGGAAGGAGGCCTGCCCCCGGCGGTCCGTGGTAGCCGTGGCGTCGGTGCGCCACTCCTTGTGGATGAGCCGCTCCAGGACCCGGTAGGCCGGTTTGGGGCTCATGTCGGCCCGCACCAGACCGGCCGGCGCCCCCTGCCAGGCCCCCCGGTCGGAAAAGTCCCACCAGGTGGCGGCCGTCACGGCGGGCTCGGCGAAAAGTGCCCGGTAGAAGGCTTCCACCTCCTTGGCCTGGCGCGCCTCGCCCTCCGGGCTCGTGGGGCCCCACTTGCCGTTCTTTTTCCTTCCACCGCTTACGATGGTGATCTCCGTGAACTGGAGGGGAAGCCCGAACCGGGCGAACCGCCTGCAGACTTTCTTCACGTCCCCGGCCGTCCAGACCCGGCCGTGCATGTGGCTCTGGATCCCGATGGCGTCGCAGAGAAAAGATCCGTCCTCCTTCCGGAGGGCCCGGATCACCTCCTCGTAGGCTTCGGTGGTGTCGTAGTCGTTGATGAGAAAGAAGGCCGAAGGCGCCGCCTCCCGGGCGGCGAGAAAGCACTTTCGGGTCCACTCCGTCCTTCCCACGGCCCGGATGGCCCGGCTCATGGGATCGGAGCCGAAGCGGAAGGGCCGGGCCGTCTCGTTGACCACGTCCCAGGTTCCGATGAGCCCCCGGAAGTCCAGGAGGCAGGCCTGGATGCGCTTCTTGGTAAGAGAAAAGACCTTCTCCGGCGGGCCTTTCAGCCAGGAAGGCACCCCCGCCGGGTGGTTCCAGGCCAGGGGATGCCCCTTGGGACGGATCCCGTGGGCCAGGCACCACCGGGCCATGGCGGCCACTTTCCCCCGCGCCGTCACCCCCGGCCTTTTCTCGTAGGTGGACCAGTAGAAGGGCAGGGTGGCGAAGTTGAAGAGCCGGGCGAACTCCTCCTGGTATTTCCGGTCCAGTTCCGGCTTCCCGGTTCTATGGAACATGAAGAAGTTGCATCCCAAGAGGAAGTCCTGGGAAACCTGCGCCAGGTGGACCAGGACTCCCGGGGCGGGCCTTCCCCGGCTGTCCAGGACGCGGACCACCACCCGGCCGGCCCGGATCCCGGCGCGGATCTCCGGGGGCTCGGCCGCCCGGGAAGTGGAGGGGGGGAAGCCTGGGAGAGCCAGGAGGAAGAGGAGAGAGAGGCCGGGCCCTTTCATGGAGTCATTCTCTTCCTTTCCAGGGGCTGGAGAAGTGGTATGCCCCGGAAAGGAGGCGGAAGGTGGAGGTGAAGCGGTTCTTTTCGAGAAAGGTCACGCCCGGCGCCTTCCCGGCCTGGACCTTCCCCTCCAGGATCTGGGCCGGATCTCCCCAGGGGTAGACCAGGTCGGCGGAGGTGTTGGGGGGGAGGGTCACGTCCAGGTGGAACCGCCCCCCCTCGATCCGCCAGGAGAGGCGGAATTCCCCGTGGAGGGAGGGGTAGGCCGCCTCCACCCGCTTCAGGTCCCCCGCAGGCAGGGGCTTGAGGAAGACGTGCTGGAACCCGGGCCTCTCCGGGTCGGGCCGGATTCCCGCCAGCCCTTCGAAGAACCAGCGCGTCATGGACCCGAAGGCGAAGTGGTTCCGGGAGTTCATGCCCGGCCCGGCCTTGTCTGAGTTCCAGAGTTCCCAGATCGTGGTGGCCCCCTTGGAGACCATGTATCCGAGAGAGGGATATTCGCGGGTGGAGATCACCTTGTAGGCCAGGTCGTGGAAGCCGTATTCGGTGAGCATGGGAAGGAGCAGGTCCGTCCCGAGAAAGCCCGTGGAGAGGTGGTTTCCCCGGGCGCGGACGTCGGCCGCCACGGCCGCCGCCACGGCGGGGCGGATTCCCTTCGGCGTGATCCCGAAGGCCAGGGGCAGGAGGTTCATGGTCTGGGTGCCCGTGTCGTAGCAGACCCGGTCCGGGTGGTAGTGCTTCTTCTGGTAGGCCGCGGCGATCCGCCCCGCCAGGGCGGCATATTGTTTGGCGTCCTTCTTCTTTCCCAGGATCCGGGCCATCCGGGCCAGGATGGAGGTGGACCGGAAGTAGTAGGCCGACCCCACGGGCTCTGTGGGCGAGCGGACCACGGCCACCCAGTCGCCGTAGCCCTTTCTCTCGTAGAGGTCGCCCTTGGAATGCTTTTTTATGTATTCCACCCAGGCCTTGACGGCGCCGTAGTTCTCCTCCAGGACGCGCCGGTCCCCGTAGAAGCGGTAGACCGTCCAGGGCACGACCGCCACGGCGTCTCCCCAGGCGGGCTTGGCCGGCCCCTGGACGACGATCACCGGCGAGACGTCGGTGGTGGCCCCTTCAGGGCTTTGGGAGTCCCGGATGTCCCGGGCCCACTTGGAGAAGAAGAGCGCCATGTCCATGTTCCAGCAGGCCGTGGGGGAGAAGACCTGGGCGTCCCCCATCCAGCCGAGCCGCTCGTCCCGCTGGGGGCAGTCGGTGGGCACGGAATACATGTTGGAGCCCTGGCCGCGGCGGACGTTCTGGAGGATCCGGTTGAGGAGGGGGTTGGAACAGCGGAAGGTCCCGGCCGGGGGCGGGGCGGAGTGGATGACCTTGGAGACCAGGGTCGCCCAGGTGGGCTCCTCCGGAAGGCCAGTGATTTCGGCATAGCGGAACCCATGGTAGGTGAAGCGGGGCTCCCAGCGCTCCAGGCCCTTGCCCTTGCAGATGTAGACGTCCGTGGCCCGGGCGCTCCGGAGGTTGGCCGTGTAGAGGGTTCCGTCGGGTTTCAGGACTTCGGCGTGGCGGATGGTGATCTTCGTGCCCCGGGGGGCCCGGACGGAGAGGACGCACCGGCCGGCGTGGTTGACGCCGAAGTCGAAGATCCATTTCCCCGGGGCCGGGGAGGTGATTCTCCTGGCCCGGAGGATCCGGGTCGTCCGGATGGGGGGCCCGGCGAAGGAAGTGAGGGAGACCGCCGGCGGGGGATCCAGGACCTTGGCCTTGGTCCAGCCCTCTTCCAGGAAACCCGGCCGGTCCCAGCCGGGAAGCTCCAGGCGGGCGTCGTAGGTCTCGCCGTTGTAGAGGCTGTCTTCCACGATGGGGGAGGAATGGAAAGACCAGTCCGGGCCGGAGAGGACGCGTTTTTTCGTGCCGTCCGTGAAGGTGATCTCGATCTGGAGGAGGAGCCGCAGGTTTTCGCCTGGGGCGGCGAAGAAGGCCTTCTTCCTCCAGCCGAGCCCCGAGGACCACCAGCCGTTGCCCAGGAGGACCCCCGCCGCGTTGGGGCCTTTTTTCAGGTAGGCCGTCACGTCGTAGACCTGGTAGGGGACCCGCTTGGAATAGAGGGTCCAGCCCGGGGTGAAGAGATCGTCCCCGACCTTCTTTCCGTTGAGGCGAAACTCGTAGAGGCCGAGGCCCGTGACGTAGGCCCGGGCCCGGAGGGGCTCTTTTTCCAGGAGGAATTCCTTGCGGGCCAGCATGGAGCGCCGCGGGCCCTGGCCGGCCTCCTTGCCTGTCTTTCCCAGGAGCTTGGGATTTCCCGAGGAGGGACCGGGGGTGATCCAGGCCGCCTTCCAGTCGGACTTCTTCAACAAGCCCATCTCGAAGGAGGCCGGGTCGCTCCAGGGGGAGGGACGGTCCTTCTCGTCCCAGGACCGGACCTTCCAGAAGCAGACCTGCCGCGACCGGAGAGGGGCGCCCTCGTATACGACCTGGGTGGTCCTGGAGGAAGTCACCTTTCCCGTGTCCCAGAGGTCGCCCTGGTCTTTGGCCAGCGCCTCCAGGCTGGAGGCCACCAGGATCCGGTACGCCCCCTGGGCCGCCC
>CAYQBW010000345.1:0-4110 GCA_964415725.1 uncultured Planctomycetia bacterium | reverse complement strand
GTCCCGGCCGGGACCTGGTCCACGGCGGCAGTGAACCCCTCCGGATCATAGGCGAGATATTTGGCCACCCACCGGCTGTCCAGGTAGGTCTTCCCGGAGAGAGCCTCGCGCAAGGCCATTCCCAGGAACATCCTGGCCTTTTTCTTGTCGCCCCCGCAGGCGTATCCTGCGGCCAGGACCAGGTGGGCCCGGGCCAGGTTGGAATTTTCGTGGGAGGCATACCAGGAGAGGAGGTCCCCGGCCCGGGAAAGGAATTCCTTCCACCATCCTTTTTCCGCCCAGGGCTCCAGAAGGGCGGAGTCCCACAGGTTCGGGTAGGTATTGAAAACTCTTGGCGGGAAGGGGGGAAGAAGGCAGAGGAGAACCCGGCGGAACCAGGGATCCTTCATGACCTTCCCTTCCCTGGATCGAAGGATCCCGGTCACCATGTTCCTGGTCTGGTAATTTCCGGCAAGGACCCCCGAGAGCAGGGAGTAGTCCCTGAGTCTCCGGGCCTCCTCGGCCTTGCCCGTCTTTTCCAGGAGGCGGGTCCAGAAAAGGTTCTCCTGCAGATCCCCTTTGCGGGATAGGAGCACGTTGGCGAGACCCCGCCGGATCCACTCGGGCCTGGCGGCGCCGGGGATCCAGAGCCCCGCCACGTCGGCCAGAAGGAGCGGAGTTACGGACGAGGGCTCCTGGGCCAGCTCTCTCTCCAGGCGGGCGACCAGTTCCTTTCCCCGCCCCCGGCGGTAGTAGCCCCAGGCCACGGCGGAGAAGAGGTCCCACGGGATGGGAACTGCTCTGCCGGAAGGCTCGGTGAGCCTTGCCAGGGCCCCTTCCAGGATCTCCAAGACTCCCGGGAGTTCCGCCGCCTTCATGAGCGGGGTCTCTCCACTGGCCCCGGGGGGATTCCGGAACATGTAGGCCAGGCTCCGGATCATCCGGGGATCCGCGGGATGGAGGTAGCTCCACAGGTCCCGCACGATCATCCGGTTCCGCCTCGGGCCCGGAGGGAAGTGGATGAGGCGCTGGAACCGGTTCCACGCGGCGTAATCAAAGATGGAGCCTGAAGATGTAGTCTGGTATTTCTCCAAGGCCGCCATGGCCTCCCGGTAGCGCCCCGCCCTCTCCAGGGAGGAGGCAAGGTTCAAATACCAGTAGGGGTTGAGGGACGTGTTCCCCTCCACCCAGGCCTTGTATTCCTCCAGGGCCTTCCGGTGGAGTCCCAGGACCCGCAAGAGGGCCGTTCTCTTCTGAAAGGCCTGGAGGTTCCGGGGATGGCGGGAGGACCATTTCTCCAGGAAATCCAGGGCCTCCCGGAGCTTCCCGCGCCGGGAAAGGGCCTCGGAGAAAAGCAGGGCCGCCCGGAAGGATCCGGCGGCGGCGGCCTTCTTCAACATGGCGTCCCTGGCGTTCTCCATCTCCCCCTGGAAGGCCCGGCGGAAGAGGTCCCCCCAATCGGGCCGGAAGAAGCTCTCCGGTTTCCCCATCTCCAGGACGGCCCGGGCCAGTTTCCGGGCCTCCTCCTTCTCTCCCCGGCCCAAAAGCGCCGCCACCAGGGCCATCTGGACATTCACGTTCTTGGGGAGGCGTTCCGCCAGGATCTCGAGAAGGGACCCTCCCACGCCGGGAGGAAGGGAACCGGTCCCGGGGGAGGAATTGTTCACCAGCTGGTTGGCCAGGTCCTGGGGCTTGGGAAACTCCCTGTATGCCTTTTCCAGGATCTTAAGACAGGAGGAATCCAGGTCCTTCCCGAGAACCCGGGGAACGAGACCCAGGAACCGGGCCAGCATGTATCCCTTCCACTTCCCAAGGATCCCTTCCAGCACCCGGGGCCGCTCCTTCGGGGGAACCAGCCGCATGTAGAGCGCCGCGGAATCCGCGGTGATCCCCGACGCGGCGATCTCCAGGATCAGGCCGGCCGTATCCAGGCCCTTCCATGCCCGCCCCCCGGAGGCCAGGAGCGCGTCCAGGTAGAGGGAGCGCCACTGCGGGTTCTCTTCCTTGTCCAGGGCCGTCTCCGAAAGCACCTGGAGAAGGGCCTTCTTTTCTTCCGGTTCCAGGATCCTCCATAGCGCGGCCAGGAATTTCCGAGCCGTATAGGACGAAACCAGTCTCTTCCGCCTCGCTCCGCCCCCGGCGGAGGCTCCCGAGAAGAAGGAGAAGAAGTTCCTCCGGAAAGCCTCCCTGTCTCCCAGAAGGAGCTGGAGGGGAACCAGGTCGACGGCCAGGGAGGCCCTCTGGGAGGGGGAGAGCCTGCCGAGGTAGAGATCGAGATCCTTCGCGATCCCCTTGGGGCCCTGGAAGATGTAACGCCAGAGAAGGGCCTCCATGGCTTCCCCGGGACCGGGCGGGCGTCCCGGCGGCGGGAAGCCCTTGGCCATCCAGAAGGCCCGCCACCTGAGGCTTCGGGCCTCCGCCGGGGGCAGGGCGTCCAGAAACCCCAGGGCCGTCCGGACCCAGCCCAGGGCCAGGAAATTCCGCACCTGTCTCCTCGCCCAGGCCTTCCCCGAAGAGCCCGCCCAGGAGGCGACCCGGCGGGCCGTATCTCCCGCGGCCTTCACGTTCCCCGTGACCCGGGCCAGGAGGAAGAAGACCTCCAGGCACTTCCGGAGCCTGGGCATCCGGTCCAGGGCGGGCTTCCCGCCGGCGGCTTTCATCTCCCTGCCGATCCATCCCGAAACCCGGTCCATGACCCGGGCCAGCCCCTTCCTGTCCCCGCAAGAGGCCAGGCCCTGGAGGATCTTCCCCCAGGAGACCTCCCTTGTCCCCACGTTGTGAGCATACCCGGCCGGGGCCTGGGAGGACACGTCCTCCCGGGAGGGGAAGCGGAAGAGCACCATCTCCAGGGCCCTGGTCCAGGTCTGGAGCGCCGTGGGTTCCCCTGCGGCGGACTCGGCCGAAGCCAGGTCCACCAGGAGGGAAACCTTCTCCGGGGCCTGCAGGAGAAGGCGCCTGTAGATCCGGAGGGCCAGTTTCGTCTTCCCGTTTTCCAGGTAGATCCGGGCGATTCTCCTCTGGGTGGCCACGAAATCCAGGCTCTGGCGGGCGCGCCCGAAGACCCGGGAGGCCTCGGCCCACTCGTCCTCCTTGAGGAGCGCCTCCCCGAGGGCGAGGTAGACCTCGGGAGGATAGACGCCGCCCAGGGCCATGAGCATCCGGCCGTAGCGGATCACGTCCTTCCGTTTCCGGCCCGACCGGGCCAGGTCCATGAGTTCCCGGATCACCGTAAGCCTCTGCTCGGCCCCCACCGGCACCATCTCCTCCAGGATCCGCTTGGATCTCTCCTTCTTCCCCATGCTGTCCAGGAGGTCCGAGAGGAGCCTGTAGAGGAAGAGCCGGGTCGGCCTGAGAGCAAGCCGCTCCTCCACCCTCCTGGCCGCCCATTCCATGACCGGGGAAGGAGCGTCCAGGTTGAGAAGGCCGTCCATGGCCACCACGAACAGGTCGTCCGGGACAGGCCGGTCCGCCAGGAACTGGAAGATCGCCAGGGCCTTCTCCTTTTGGCCCGCCGCGGCCAGTTCCTTGCCCACCAGAAGCCAGAGTTCCACCTGGTTGGGGTCCTCCGCCAGGGCCGCCCGGTATTCCCGGGCGGCCTGGGCATGAAGCCCCGCGAAGGCCAGGACCCCGGCCTTGAAGGCGTGGTCCAGCCCCCCCAGGGAGGCCAGCGACCGGAGGGCCTTCTTGGCGTCCTTGGGGGAACCCCTCTCCAGGGCGCCCATGGCGAGCTGCATCCACCACTCCTTGGCGTGGGCCGGGTCCAGCCTGAGGAGTTCATGGAGGGTCTTTTCGTATTCCCGGATCTCCCCCGCCTCCAGGTAGACCCGGGAGAGGGATTCCAGGGTCTTCTTCCGGTCCCCCCCCTGCCGGGCGAACTCGTCCAGGACGTCCTTGACCGAGTCGGTGTCCCCGATCTTGGAATAGAGGTCCACGAGAAGGGAGACATCCTTGGCGCCGGCCTTCCCCTTCTCCAGCCTGGTCTCCAGTTCGTCCGCCAGGTCCCCAAGGACGCCTTCCTTGGCGGAAAGCTCAAGGAGGCGGTCCTCGGCCTGGAGTCTCCTGCTCTTGGAGGTCGTGTGCTCCCATACGTCCCGGAGGATCTTGATCGCTTCCCTTCCCCGGCCCACCCTG
>CAYQBW010000344.1:0-4123 GCA_964415725.1 uncultured Planctomycetia bacterium | reverse complement strand
CTTAGGGAGGAAGCACCCTGGAAAGCATGGTCTGAAATCAAGGCTCTGGTTCCTTCTCTTCCTGGATGAAGCCGCACGAACGCCCCCGTTTTTCGGGTGTCAAATCCAAGGGAAAGGCTGGAAGGCCGGAAACTTGTCTCTTTCCTGGTTGTTCCGGGAATTCTCCGCCCTTTTGGCCCTCCAAGGACCCACAGATTCTGCGGAGGAGGCAAAAAAAAAAGGTCCTTTTCCGCCGCCGGAACTTCCAGGACCATGCGCAGGCCCTGGAAGGGAAAGAGAAAGCCTTCCAGGAAACCCGGGTTCCCCCCGCTCTTCACGCCCTTCCCTCTCCTCTTCGCGACTCTTCCACGGCCCGGGCCAGGATCTCGAGGGCCGGATTGATCTCCTCTTCCCGGGTGAACCGTCCTACCGAAATCCGGATCGTGCCGAGCCCGGCCTCCCGGGGAACACCCATGGCCCGGAGGACGTGGGAGATCTCCCGGGTGTCCTGGTGGCAGGCCGCCCCCGCGGAGAGGGCGAGTTCCGTCCCGGCCAGGGCCACCACCTCCGGCCCCAGGATCCCCGGGATGAAGACGCTGGATGTGTTGGGGAGGCGCGGCGCCTCCCGGGCATGGACCCCCGCCCCGGGGATTCTGCGAAGGAGTCGTTCCTCGACCCGGTCCCTCAGGGCTGCCAGGCGCTCCCCCTCGCCGCCTTCCAGTTCCTCCCGGGCGATTCTGGCGGCCCGTCCCAGGCCGGCGGCCAGCATTACGGGTTCCGTTCCGGGTCTCAGGCCCCTTTCCTGGCCGGCCCCCCGGAGCAGGGGCCGCACCCGCACGCCCTCCCGGACGTAGAGGGCGCCCACTCCCTTGGGCCCGTAGAGCTTGTGCCCGGCGATAGTGAGAAGGTCCACGTCCAGATCGTTTACGTCGAAGAGAATCTTCCCGGCGGCCTGGGAGGCGTCGGTGTGGACCAGGATGCCCCGTTCCCGGGCCAGCCGGGCGATCTCGGCCACGGGCTGGAGGGTCCCGACCTCGTTGTTCGCCAGCATGATCGTCACAAGGACGGTCTCTTCCCGGAAGGCCCGGGCGAAGACCTCCGGGTCGGTCCTGCAGGAACGGTCCACCGGCACCAGGGTAAAGTCGTAGTCCGCCTCTTCCTTCAAGGCCTCCAGGACTTCCAGGGCGGCCGGGTGCTCCACGGCGGAAGCCACGATGTGGCCTCCCCTGGGACGGACCGCCAGGGCGGCACCCCGGAGGGCCAGGTTGTTCGATTCCGTTCCTCCGCTGGTGAAGATCACCTCCAAGGGTTTGCACCCAAGGAGAAAGGCCGTGTCCCGGCGGGCCTCCTCGAGCCTCTGGCGGGCCCTGGCTCCCCAGAGGTGCGAGCTGGAAGGATTCCCGAACTCCTTCTCCAGCCAGGGGAGCATGGCCCGGGCCACCCGGGGGTCCACGGGGGTGGTGGCGTTGTAGTCCAGGTAGATGCCTTCACCCAAGGACGACATGAAAAAGAAGGTCGCCCACTGGGCCCCCGCCGGCAAGGAGATTCCCCTGGAAAGGCCGACGGCCCGGGGCCACGGCCCTGGTGAACCATCCCGGCTAGAAGGGAAACCAGAGGGCCAGGCCGGGGGTCATGCTGAAGTATCCCGGCGCCTTGAGATCCACCAGGAGCACCTGGAAGAAGAGGGGTCTGCCCAGGATGGTCGGGCCCGGCGGGGGAAGGAGGAGGGAAGCCCGGGCGCTTCCCGGGATCCCCATGATTCCGCCGTCGAGTTGGATGGGGGTGGTGACCATCTCGGGAGGGGAGACCAGGAGCCAGCCTCCCCCGAAGGCGATGCTTGCCGGCCTGGGAGAGAGGAAGAGCAGCCCAGGCATGGAGGGCATGCCCTTGTCCACCAGGAGGTTCATTCCCAGGGAGGTGGTGGAGGGGGGGCCGCCCCGGTAGGAGAGGACGGGGCCGATCCCCATGTATCCTGGTTTTCCTTGGCCGTAATTGGCCCATCCCGAGCGGAAGGAAGCGGGGGAAAGGACCCCCGCGGCCACGTGGATCTCGTCCAGGGCCCCCCTGAGATAGGTCCCCTTCTCTCCTTCCCCGGCAAGGAGGGGTTGCTTGAGGTCCGGCGCCTGGAAGGGCGAAAGGGAGAGCTTGGAGAGAAGGAGGCCGTCCCCGAAGAGCCGGGCCTCCTTTCCATCCCAGGTCACCGCCACGTGGTGCCAGCTGCCCGCCTTGACGTCCATGCGTCCGAAAAGCACCTGGGGCACCCCGTGAGGGTCCAGGACCTTGAAAGCGAACCCGGCGGGGAAGGTCATGAAGCGGATCTCGAAGACCGAGGAACCCGAGGGTCCCCGCCTGGAAAGGATGGGAAGGACCGGGACGGTGAGATCGTCCAGGCGCACCCAGGCCTCCAAAGTAAAGGGGTAGGAGAGGCGGATCAGGTTGCGGGTGTCGGGAACCTGGAAGGCCCCTGTCTTGGGGTGGCTTTGGATCGCCCTGCCCCAGGGGGCCTTCACCCACGCCGCGCCTGGGGCGAGAGAGCCATGGAGTCCGAAGGGTCCGGCGTCATGGACCACTTGTCCCTTCCCCTCGTCCATATGCCACAAGGCCAGGGTTCCCGGACGGGGGGCAAGGTAGTTCCCCGACTGGGAAGGAAGAACGGGGCCCAGGGAGAGGGCCCAGAGGAAGAGCCCGATTCTCCGGGCCCGGAACTTGGGGCGCCTGGATCGCATGGTGTTGGTTTTCAGCCGGACCCGTTGCCCTGGAAAGGGGTCCGTAACAAAAAGAATAAAAGGAAGTTAGACCTTTGGAAAGCCCGAATGTTTCATCCTGGGCCTGTTTTTTCGCCCCCCTGGTCCTTCCTGGTACGGAAGGAGGGCCCAATCCCGGGTGGGTCCGGGTAGGCTTCTTACCCAAATGAGTTGGATCTTGAGCGCCAGCAGGCGCACGGACATCCCATCCTTCTTCGGGGATTGGCTTCTCCGCCGCCTGGAAGAGGGCCTGGTTCGGGTGCCCAACCCCTTTCGCCCCAGCCAGGTCAAGGAGGTCTCCCTCTCCCCGGGGAAGGTGGAGGCCATCGTCTTCTGGACCAAGGATCCGGGGCCTTTCCTTCCTCTGCTGGACAGGCTGGAAGGGCTGGGTTACGACCGCTATGTGTTTTTGTATACCCTCAACCCCTATCCTCCCTTCCTGGAGCCGGGTCTCCCTCCCCTGGAGGAAAGGATCGATTCCTTCCATGCCCTGGCGGACCGGGTCGGACCGGCCCGGGTGACCTGGCGCTACGATCCCATCCTGTTCGGGAAGGACTTTCCCCCGGCCTGGCACCTGGAGAGGTTCGCCTTCCTGGCCCGGGCCCTGGAGGGGGCCGCGGACCGGGTGATCGTGAGCCTCTTGGACCTCTACAGAAAAACCCTCCGCCGGCTCGCTCCCCTGGCAGGCCGGGTGTCCTTGGAGGATCCTGCCGCCCGGGAAGACCTGGGGGGCCTCCTGGAAGGCCTGGCCCGGGAGGCCGAAAGGCGGGGGATGGCGATCCAGGCCTGCGCCGAGGAGGGCCGTCTCCTTCCCTGGATCCCCGACGGACCTTGCATCGAGGCGGCCCGGCTGGAGCGGATCTTCCAGAGGCCCCTGGCCGGGCAACGGCACAAGGGCCAGAGGAAGGCCTGCCTTTGCGACTACTCCCTGGACATCGGCGTAAACGGAACCTGCGGCCACGGGTGCGTCTATTGTTACGCTACGGCGGATCCGGAGAAGGCCCGCCGCCTGGCCCTGGCCCAGGACCCGGGCGCGCCGGTCCTGGGGAGAACCCTGGATGAGAGGGGAGGTGGACCCAGGTGAAGACCCCGGAGAAGGACCGAAGGATCCGAAAGGCCCTGGTGCCCGCCGCCGGGGGGGGGACCAGGATGCGTCCCTTGAGCCTGGCCGTTCCCAAGCCCTTTCTTCCCCTGGGGAGGCTCCCCCTGGTGGAGTTCGCTTTCTTCGAGGCCCGGGCCGCGGGGATGGAGGAGGTCGGGCTGGTGGTCTCTCCCGGGATGGTGGAGCCCGCCCGGCGCTACCTGGAGGGGCGGGACCCTTCCTGGATTCCCGTGAAGATCCTGGTCCAGGAGGAGCCGAAAGGCCTGGCCGACGCCATCCTCCAGGGGCTGCCCTGGCT
>CAYQBW010000343.1:0-4127 GCA_964415725.1 uncultured Planctomycetia bacterium | reverse complement strand
GCCCAGGTCCTGGCCCGGGAGGAGAGGCAGCTCCTGGTGCTGGACGACGTGCTCACCGCCACCGACTCGGCCCGGTTCGCCCGGATCCTGGGGATCCTGGAGGAGGCGGCGGGAAGGCTCCAGGTGGTGATCCTCTCCTGCCACCCCGAGCGGTATGCCGGCCTGGCGGGCCTGGAGCGTTTCGATCTGGAAAGGGCGGTCTCGGATCGATAGGGCCCCTTTGCCCGGATTCCACCCAGGGGGGAGGAACAAACAGGGCTGGAATGTTACACTCGACTTCTCCGGCACAGGGGCGCCCCCCCCTTTTCATCCTTACTTCACGCATTGGAGGCAGCCCATGAAGAGACACCTTCTCGCCCTCTTTTTCCCCCTGGTCTTCGGCGCCGGGGCGGCGGGACAGTCCTACCTGGTGCACCCGCCCCAGTACAAGACCTTGGAAGGGGAGTCTTCCACCTCCTATCCCTTCTATTACCACGCCACCAATGCCGCCTACCGGCGGATGATCTACCAGCAGGTCCACGACAACCTCTTCAAGACGCCCCTGCCCCTCAAGGGGATCGCTTTCCGCAGGGACGTGTGGCAGCTCTACACCTGGCCCGCCTGGAGCGCCGACGTAGAGCTTGCGGTCTCCCACTCCCCCCAGGGAATCACCTCGACCACCTTGAGCCGGACCTTCGCCTCCAACATGGGAAAAGACGCCACCGTGGTGATCGCCAGGAAGAAGGTGCGCTTTCCTCCCACCGTGGGAACAGGTCCTTTCCCCAGGCCTTTCGCCTTCAACCTTCCCTTCGACACGGGAAAGATCTTTCTCTACAAGGGCGGAGGCCGGAACCTGACCTGGCAGCTCAAGGTTTACGACAACGACCTGGCCGCGACGGTGGGCAGCTACATCTACCTGGACAGGGCCTACTACTATCCGACCAGCTCTTCCATCTCGGGGGCCTACGCCCCCATCGGGCAGGGAGGGTTTGCGCCCAGGCAGTACCGCTCCATGTATTCGAGTTTCTATTCCCGCCTGGACAAGAGGAGCTCCCCAAGGGCCATCCGGATCGATCCCTACATCTCCGCGGGTCCCCGCGGGGGCAAGGCCGTGGCCCTTCTTTCGCGTCTCAGGTTCCGGACGGGCCTCCCCATCGGGGCGGGGGGAGGAAAACTCTGGATCAACCCGGGGACGATCTTCTTCGTCTCACCCCTGGTGGACCTGGATTACTGGGGGAATTCGGGGAAAGGATTGATCGGGCCCGGCGGGAAGCCCGTGAGCCTCATCAACCTTCCCGACGATCCCAACATCTACGGCGTGCATCTCTTCGGGCAGATGGTCGCCCTGGACCTGAAGACCCTCTCCCTCTATCTCCCCAACGCGGCTGAAATCCAGCTCCCCTACGATCCCGCCCGCGCCGGCGGGGTTTCCGTGGGGTATACCTACTACCGCGGTTCTGTAACCAATCCGACCGGGTACGGTCCTTACAAGACCCAGGGCTTGGTGGTCCGGTTCACCTGGTGAGGAGTGTCGAAAAAATGAAAAACCTCGTTCGGATCTCTTCGGTTTGCTTTCTTCTCGGCGGATTGCTTCCCTCCCAGTCCCTCCTGGTGAGCCCTCCCCAGTCCGCGAACCTCGGGGGATACACCTACTACAACCTGCCCTTCGCGCGGCGCGACTACACGGGAACCAAGCCCCAGTACCGGCAGGCGCGGCTCCTCCAGGTGCACGACGCCCTCTCCAGGTTTCCCCTCCCCATCAAGGGCCTGGTCTTCAGGCGCGGGGCGCGGGACGAGTCGGACTGGCCCTCCTGGAAGGTGCAGGTGGAGTTGACCCTCTCCACGGCGGCGGTGACCTCCACAACCATGAGCCGCACCTTCGCGGCGAACCATGGAAAGGACGCCACGGTGGTGGTGGCCAAGAAGTGGATCCAGTTTCCGCCTTCCATCTATCTCGGGCGCTTCGTCTATCCCTTCATCTACAAGATCCCCTTCGACCAGGGGAAGGTCTTCCTGCTCCAGGCGGGAAAGTCCCTCGCCTGGGACGCCAAGGTCTTCGACAACGACCTGAGCAAGAAGCCCGCCTTCGGGGGCGGTTTCGACACGGAATACGCCTACCTGAAAAATTACGCCTACGGGACCTATGCCCGGTGGGGCAGGGGCGTAAACGTGCCCGGCCAGAACTACAGCTTCTACTGCTACTTGAGTTCCAGGTACGACAACCGCTATCCCGGCAAGGAGATCGTCCTCTACGGAGGATGCTATTACGGCCCCCCCTCGGGACAAGCCTTGGTCCTCTTCGCCCGGAAGGAGATGCCGTCTGGGATTCCCGTGTGGGGCAACGGAAGTCTCCTCTTCCTCAACCCCGGGACCATCTTCTACGTCTCTCCCCCAAGGAAGCTGGACGGTAGGGGGTCGGTCTACTGGAGCAGCAGCGTCACCACCACCACCAACCCGCCCCTTCTGGCCATCCCGGACAATCCTCTGCTTTACGGGGCGCGGTTCTCGGCCCAGGTCTTCGCCCTGGACAAGAACCTGACCACCCTTTACGCGGCCAACATGGTCCGGCTCCAGATGGTCTACCCCTGGCAGAAAGTCGGCCCCTTCAAGATCGCCCAGATCTACGCCTACAACAACGCCAACGCGCCCACGGGATATCCCGGTTTCAGCAGCTACTACAGGCGCGCCATGATCACGGGCTTCCTTTACTGATCTTTTCCCCGCGGCTCGGAAGCGGGGGGAGGGCCGGCAGGCCTTCCCCCCGCTTCTTTATGCTCTTCACCTTTAAGATCAGAGGGGCCGGCCCTTTTCGGCCCAGATGCGGGCCAGGTTGAGGACGACCTGGGCGGATTTTTCCATGTGCTGGACGGCCACCCACTCCCGCTTGCTGTGGAAGTTGTGCCCGCCCGTGAAGATGTTGGGCGTGGGGATGCCCATGAAGGAGAGCCTGGCCCCGTCGGTTCCTCCCCGGATGGGGTTCTTCCTGGGCTCCACGCCGGCGGCGCGCACGGCCTCCATGGCGAACTCCGTGATCTCCGGGGTCTTGTCGATGACCTGCTTCATGTTGCGGTAGGATTGTTTGACCTCGACTTCCAGGGAGGAACCGGGGAATTCCTTCACGGCGGCCCGGGCCTTCTCCTCCAGGAACTTCTCCTTGGCGCCGATCCCCTCCTCCTCGAAGTCCCGGACCAGGAACTTGACCACCGTCTTCTCTTCGTTCCCCGTGACGGCCATGGGGTGGACGTAGCCCTCCCGCTTCTCCGTGGTCTCCGGCGAGAGGGAGTCCTTGGGGAGCGTCTCCAGGAACCGGGCCGCCACCTTGATGGAATTGACCATCTTGCCCTTGGCGTAACCGGGGTGGACGTTGATCCCGAGAAAGTTCGCGATCCACGTGTCGGCGCAGAAGGTCTCGTCCTCGATCTCCCCCAGGGATTCGCCGTCCACCGTGTAGGCGGCCTTGGCCTTGAAGTAGTCCAGGTCGAACTTGTCCACTCCCCTTCCCACCTCCTCGTCGGGGGTGAAGGCCACCCAGATCGGGCCGTGAAGGAAGGACGGGTTTTCCTTCATGAATACCAGGGCCGCCATGATGACGGCGATTCCCGCCTTGTCGTCGGCCCCGAGCAGGGTCGTTCCGTCGGAGGTGATGATGTCCAGCCCCTTGCACTCGCCCAGGGGGGGGTCGGTCTCGGGGGTGAGGACCACCTTGGGGTCCCCCGGGAGGACGATGGGGCCGCCCTGGTAGTTTTTGTGCACCTGGGGTTTCACGTCCTTGCCCGGCACCGCGGGGGAGACGTCCATGTGGGCGATGAACCCGATGGGGGGGACCTGCCCGGCCCGGGGATGGCCTTTCGGGAGATTTTCGGGAAGGAGGCCGTACACGTAGGCGTGGTCGTCCAGGCGGACCCCTTGGAGTCCCAAGTCCCGGAGTTCTTTTTCCAGGAGGCGGGCCAGGTCCCACTGGCATTCCGTGGAGGGAATGGACGTGCTCTCCTCCGAGCTGGTCGTCTCGATCCGGGCGTAGGCCAGGAAACGTTCCACCATCTCCTGGGTGTCGATCCTTGGTTCCACGTGCTGGGCCTCCTTTCTGGTTTTTCCGGGGGATCCCCAGGATAACCCGCCGGGCCGGGAGAACCACTGAAACCCTGGGG
>CAYQBW010000342.1:0-4139 GCA_964415725.1 uncultured Planctomycetia bacterium | reverse complement strand
GGAAACCGGATCATAAAAAAGAGGAATTTTTCTCCCAAAACCCTTTGAAAGAGATTCCAGGACCCTCCGCCCTTTTTCCACGCCTCCCTTCTTTTCCAGGAACCAGAAATTAAATGTTACGGAAGATACTATTTCTCTCTTTTTTTTCTTGGGCGACGGCTTTCTTACCATCTTTTTCGGCCACAAGACTTTTCCCTTCTGGGGATCGTAAAGAGCCCCGCCTTTCAACCTGGCCAGGTAAAGGCCGAATTCTTCCATTGCTCCCCTTTCGGCGGAACCCGAAAAGAACCAGGAGGAAATCACAACCTTCCACCTCGGAGAAGGAAGATAAGGTTCCACCTCATCCAGAAGATCTTCGGGCTCGACCGTGTCGGGGCCGACCAACCAAAACAGGGGGGCATCCCTCTTCCCTCTTTCAAAAACGGAACCATCGATGAATTCCACCCTCCTCTCCGTCCATTCGAACCGAAGCCCCTTTTTCCTGAAAAACTCCTCGCAGTCCTTCCGGGTCGGCTTTTTCCGAAAGAACAGATATAAATCGTAGCTCATTTTTCGCCCTCTTTTCCGGCGAGAGAGACTCGAGGCGATTTCAAATTTTAAACCGCCAGGTTTCCAGGTTCTACCGGTTCCGGCTCTCCAGGGCGTTGGAGGCGCAAAGGCCGGAGGGGGCGGACTTGTCGGCGCACCAGGCCTGGTAGTAGAGGCCCGTGCCGAAGAGAACCCAGCCCGGCCAGGAGGCTTTCCACTGGAGGGTCCCCGCAGGATCCGTGGTCCCGGGGAGCACGAGCCTTGGCTTGGGCACGAGCACTCCCCCGAAGAGCTTGAGGTCCCAGCGGGAGGTCCCAAGCACCAGGAAAGCCGGCGACGAGGCGGGGGCCTTGACGAGGTCCAGGGAGAAGGCCGTGTTCGGATCGAGGGTCCCCGTTCCCTTCAGCACAGGCATACCCCCCGGCCCGGCAAGTCCCAGGCCCAGGTTCCGCCAGGGCGAAGTGTAGGGCGCGCAAATTCTGGAGAATTCGTAGTTCTTCTGGGGAATCCCGCTGTGACGGGGGGAGACCCGGCCCACCTGGCCCGAGGGCGGCGGGAAGTCCCGGGTCAGGGACCAGAAGGAGAGAAGGCCGATCCTCTTCTGCCGGGCGAAGGCCAGGACCATCCGCATATCCTTCTGGTAGAAGAACTCCCCGGCCACGTCGTTCCGCCCGATCATGGGGGTGATGCCGATCATGGCCCAGACCTGGGCGCTGGTCTTGTTCTTGAGGATCCCCATGAGCTGTTTGTGGGTGTTGGTGGCGGCGGCGATCGCGTCCTTGCCCATGTGCTTGCTCGGCCCGCCGTAATCCATGGCCATGATGTTCACCCCTTCGAAATCCACCCCCGCCGCCACAGCCTTGGAGACGAAGGCCTTGCCCCAGGCATTCAATCCCGAGGGCAAGACCGGCAGGGTGAACCAGACCTTCAGGCGCCTTCCCCTCTTCTTCGCCCGGGCCTGGAGGATCTTGATGGCCTGGAACCGAAGGGCGATGGATTTGGGCCTGGCGATGGCGGCCCCTTCGATGTCGAAGTCCAGGTGGGTGAACCCGTAGGCGTCGATCACCGCCTGGTAGGCGTCCACCAGGGTCTTGAGAGCCGTAGAGGAAGGCAGGGCCTCGGCGGCCCAGGCGAGTTCCATGCCCACGGCCCCGCCGAAGGAGACCATGGCGTCGCACCCCATGGCCCGGAGCCGGGTGATCTGACCGGTCATGTAAGCGTTCTTCAAGGCCCCGACCCCTCCCCAGGCGGGGATGGGCTTCTGGTAGCTCTTGGAGACGATGAAGGCCAGGTTGAAGAACTGGATCCCCACCTTCCGGGCCGTCCCGGCCAGGTCCACCTGGAAAGTGACGTCCACGTAGGGAGAGAAGACCCGCTCCGGCCAGACCGGGGCCTGCCGCTGGGCGGCGAGACCCCCTGAAAACCCGAGCAGAAAGGAAAACGAAAGGACCAGGGCGTGCTTCATGCTGATCCAGACTCCTCTTGCTGGAAAACGATCCCAGAGTTGCCCCCTTGAAATGAGCCCAGAGGAAGGATGAATCAAGATACACCCCAACCCTTCCCGAGTCACCCCCATAGCCGGGAAGCCCGCCCTTACGTAAGCATCCGGAGAAACCAGCCCCCCTCAGTACCGGTGGACCCCCATGGGGGGGCCAGTAGGTGTTATAGAGCCCACAGAATCCGGGGGAAAGAGGGGGGTGTGGAGCGAGCTCACGTCGTGATTTAGGGAAAAGTTCGGTCTTGTTTCCCCCAGAAAAGCTTGATCCCTGGAGGCAGGGGGGGCCGGGCGGACAATCCTAAAAAAATCAAGGGCCCTTAGAAACAATTCTTGTCACAAAATCCTTCCCATCCACCATTTTAAAAACCTTGGATCCCTTTAACCACTTCTCGGCTACAACTTCCCCTTCTGGGCCGAAAACAGGATTTGCCTTGGGTTCAACCAACCTTTTCAAATCTTTTCCACGTGACACAACATCAGGCCAAACCAGGAAACCATAACAATTGGTCGCCATCGGTCCTTTACCATTGATCTTGAAAATCCATTGGAACCAAAAAACTCTTTTTCCCAACCCCCTTCCTCTAGGGATTTTGAACCCATCCAGCCCCCAATAGGAAACGGGCCCTTTCTCGTAATGAATCCTTTTATTTTTCCTTAAGTTTTTGACGATAGCTGCCCCTATAGGATCCAGAAATTTTTTCCCCATCCATGAGAAAGTGGGCGGAGTATTTGAATAGCACTGAACGCCAAACAACAAAACCGCCCATCCATCCCTTACACTCCCTCTTCGCTCGAAAGGAAATGGAACATAGACGTTAAAATCATTCTCTTTCAGTGAAACATCGAGACCTGAAAATGCATGGACTTCTCCCTTCAGGAAAAAACCTTCCCGTGAATGCCACACAATTCGGGCCGGGGAAAAACGGGAACTTTCAAAACCACTTCCTTTTACCTTTAGGCAGTATTTTACGCCTAACTCCAAAGGGCTAACTTCAATCAGAGAAAATCCATTCCTCTCAATCCTCCCGGTCCCGATCACCTTCCTGGGCAAACCATCCAACCTTAGAACCTCAACAATTGATCCCTTGGTGCCTTTCACCAAAATTTTGTGCTGACCTGGAAAAACCGGCCAATCCGCCAATTCCGCCTTTAGACTCAAAAAACCATAATCTGGCTTTATCCTAAAAGAACCATCATCCTTAAGGAGGACATCGGCGCCGACAAGGGAGACCGACTTCCTTAAATCGTAATATTGCACAGACAAATCCGCCTTTTCACCAAGAGGCGCAAAAAGAACCGCGTCCTTAATATCGAAATTGATTACCTTGTTTATCTTGCCAGGAGGAACAAGAGGCTTAAAATCCCCGGGCTTCTTTCCCGAAACCCAATCCCACCTTGAAACCAGAAGGCCGCCTTTTAGATTCAAAACCGCGATCATTTTTTCTTTTCTCAAATAAGCAACCCCTAGGAAATCAGAATTCTCCTTTTTTACCTCCCATTCGAGCTGAAATTTATTCTCCCCAATTTTTTTCCGGAAACAAGACAGAACTCCACAACCACTGGAGCCCGCCCCACACAAGAGAATCACTGCCTCCCGCTTATTCCAGACCAGGGAGTAATCACCGGGGACCCTTATGGAAGTTCTGAGCTTTTGAGCCTTCGCGAAAAACCCTGGCATCCCCTCTCCCTTATTTTTTTTATCTTTCGTAAATATAGCCCAAACTTCAGGACTTCTTTCAGAAGTCACCTTCAAGAAGACATTGCAAGGAGCAATAGTCCGACCGCTGATATGCAGGCGAGGTTTCCGATGCGGAATCTTGACCCCAGACCCACCTTCAGCCCGAACCAGGACAATTTGCCCGAAAATGAGGCGAACATTGCCCTCAATAAACACCAACAAGAAGAGAAGCACAATCCTTCCAAAGCAACCCATCTATCTATTACCCACTTTCCACAAGTACCAATATTTGTTTTTACTATAAGCTATTTCAGTATCTCTTATAATCTTGGAAAGGTATTCACGAGATTTCTTTTGTTCTTTTGCTTTTCCCCTGTAATACTTAACAGTTAAAAATTTCCGGTGGCCGATTTAGGCCGAAAGTTTCATTCCAGG
>CAYQBW010000341.1:0-4148 GCA_964415725.1 uncultured Planctomycetia bacterium | reverse complement strand
CCTTTCCCCGGGGGGAACGGCCCAGAACCAGAGGAGGAAGAAGAGCGCCGCCGGGGCGGCCAGGGAGAGGGCCAGGATCTCCAGGGGCCTGAACCCGCCCACTAACGCCTCCTCCTGGTCTTCTTCTTGTCCCAGCGCTTGCCCTTGTTGTGGTTCCACCACTTGACCCACGCAAGGGAGTTGGGAAGGCTCTGCCCCGTCAAGGCCCGCAGGGTGTCCTGGCAGGGCCCCCCTATGGCGGCCAGTTTGCGCCGGTAGAAATCCGCCAGGGGGTCGTTGGGATCCAGGCTCCTCGAGCTGTCGTCCGTTCCGCTGAAGATCCGGACCACCCTCTCCACGATGAGCTTGCGGATTTTCTCAGGCGCCTTGGCGTAATTCCCCAGGGCCTGGACGGCGGCGGCGTTCACCTGGATGTCCTTGTCCCGCTCCATGAGATCGATCAATGGCTTGACCGCGGAGATCTCCCTGGTGGAGCCCAGGGCGCGGATCATGTCGCACTTGAGCTGAAGCCTTTCCTTCTTGCGAAAATTCTTGCTCTTGATCGCCGCCAGGAGTCCCTTGGCCCCGAAAGGCCCCAGCGCCTTGAGTCCCTCGATGGCGGCCGTATAGAGAGTCACCTGGGTAAGCTTCCTCCTGGTGTGGAGAAGGATTCTTTCCAGCTCCTTGGCAACGGCCTTCTTGTCCGAATCGGCGCTCTGCAGGGCCAGTTGGACCACCTTCTGGATCTCCTCGGCGGCGGCGGCGTCCTGCTTGCCCCGCTTGCGGAGATACTCCTTGATCTTCTTGAGCCCCTCCTTGACCCTGGGGTCGGGTTTCTTCTTGGCGGGTTTCTTCATCCCCTGGGGCCGCCGCACCTGGGCCAGCGTCCCCGGCCCGGGCCCGAAAGGAAGAAGGGAGAGCAAAGCAAGGGCAAAAAGCATTCGTTTCATGGCCTGGCTCCTGTTACACCCGGGTGCGATTCCTTTTGGACCCCCCATCGGGGCCGGTCCTTCCTCACTTGTTCTATTATTCCCGAAAAGGCCCGAGGTCCCCGGAACTTTACGGTTTTCTACACGCGAATGACAAGGTTTCCGACGGCATGAGCCCATCCCCCGGAAAAGAGGAGCCCCTCGCTGTTTCCCCTTCGCGACGGGCCCTGAAACGCTTCCGGGACTACCTGGAAGGCGTCCGGGCCGCCTCCCCTCACACCATCCGGGCCTACCAGGGAGACATCGGTGATTTCCTGGCCTTTCTGCAGGAAGACGGCCTGGACCTGGCCGAAGTGGACCGGATCGAGATGCGCCGCTACCTGGCCCGCCTCAAGGAAAAGGGCCTCTCTCCCTCCTCCGTGGGCAGAAAGGTGGCTTCCCTGAAGGCTTTCTTCCGCTTCCTCCAGGAAGAAGGGACCCTGGACCACGACCCTGCCCAGGCCCTTCGCACCCCCCGAAAGCCAAGAAGGCTCCCGAGACTCCTTACCGAGGAGGAAGTGACCCGCCTTTTGGAAGCCCCTTTTCCCCGGGACTTCTTCGGAATCCGGGACCGGGCCATCCTGGAGGTCTTCTACTCCACGGGGGTCAGGGTGTCCGAACTCACCAGGTTGCGAAAAGGAGACCTGGACCTGGCCCGGGGCCTGGGGAAGGTCCTGGGAAAGGGCAAGAAGGAACGCCTCGTGCTGATCGGCCGGCCCGCGAGGCGGGCCGTGGAGGATTGGCTGCGCGAGAGGGAAGCCCTGAGGCGCAGGCTGGGCAGGGTGGAGGGGTGGCTCTTTCTGGGACACAAAGGCAAAGGGCTCACGACCCGCCGGGTGGCCCAGATCCTGGAGAAGGCAGCCGGGCTGGCCGGGCTCACCTGCCGGGTCCACCCCCATCTTTTGCGCCACTCCTTCGCCACCCACCTCCTCAACCGGGGGGCGGATCTCCGGCTCGTCCAGGAGATGCTGGGCCATTCCAGCCTGGCCGCCACCCAGATCTACACGCACCTGGGCCTGGCACGGCTGAAGGAGGTCTATCGAAAGGCCCATCCCCACGGGGGGTAGAGGACCGCTTTCCCCTCCGGCGGCGCCGTTTCCCACCTCTTTCGCGGGGAGAGGGGGATATTGCTTTCCACCCGGGTCTTCCCTAGACTTCCCCCCCTGAACAACAATGGGTGGCGCATCCACCCGTGGGCGGCCCCGTGGTGCAGCCAGGTTAGCACATCGGCCTTTCAAGCCGGTAACACGGGTTCGAATCCCGTCGGGGCTGCCATTCTTCTTATCCCGCGGGGGCGGCCGCCCCAGGAGGCAAGCACCGTGACCGGCGAGGAACCCCTGATCGACCCGGAGCTTCTGGAGCGACTGGCCTGCCCTCTCACCCGCAAACCCCTGGTCCTTGCCGACCCCTCCCAGGTGGAAGCCTTCAACCGGGCCGTGCAGGAGGGAACCCTCCTTACCAGGGAGGGAAAGCCCGTGACCGAAGAAATGGACGGCGCCCTGCTGGTCCAGGGGGAGAACCTGGCCTACCCCATCCGGGACAAGATCCCCGTCCTCCTGGTGGAAGAAGGCTTCGTTCCGCCCTCGTAGAAAGGCCCGGGACGGGAGATGAAAACTGGTAGGGGCTGAGGGACTCGAACCCCCGACCTACGGATTAAAAATCCGCAGCTCTACCAACTGAGCTAAGCCCCCACCTGGGCTGGCTCCCCCGGGGAGGGAAATCGGGCGGAAACCTTAGCAGATCCTTTCGGAAGATCAACCTCCCTGGAGAGAGAGAAAGGGAGGCCCCGCCCCCGGGCTTTGGAGGAGCGGGGCCGGCGCGTCTTCGGCTCAATTGAACTGGACGATGTTGGCCCGGGCGCTGTAGTAGAGGGCGATGGGGCGCTTCAAGTCGAAGGTGCTCACCGAGGAGCCCTTGTATCCGTAGAAGCAGAATCCCGGCACGGATCCTCCGAAGCCCGTGCCCACCGTGTATTTACGGCCCCAGGTGGAGACCATCCCCAGGGAATTGAAGGTGGGATCGAAGGCGAACTGCTGGTTGTAGAAGACCTGGCCCGAAAGCGCGGGGTCCGGGGGAACGGCACCCAGGAGGAAATCCGCCCTTCCGTTCAAGTCGGTCTTGGAGACGTAGGCCTGGACCATGTTCACGTAGATGTGGCACCCCTTGGCGCCCAGGGGGGTCAAGTCGAAGGGAAGGGTGAGGCCGGCCCATTTCTTGTCGCTCGTCCCCAGGAAGAGAATCACCGGGATGTTCGCCTTGTTGATCCGCCAGTAGCTGTAGAACCAGAAGGGTGAACCGGGATAGGGGAAATACCCGTAGTTGGCGGGGGCGCTGGTCGCTCCCGGGGGCCGGCAGCTGTTGCCGATGTTGGTGGGCCTGATCGCGTTGTAGCCCGTCCAGCCCGAGGAGTAGAGCTCCGCGTCGGTCACCCAGTTGTAGGCATACTTGGCCGGCGGTTTGACCGTATAGTCCGAGATCCACTCGATGACGAAGGCCTTGCCCTTGTAGGCGAAGAACTTGTCGAAGGGAAAGGCGACCTTGAAAGGCGCCGGAGGCACGGCGGGCTTGGGCTCCACTCCCCAGTTGATGACCCGCTTCTTCATGACCAGGGTCTTGTCCGGGCCGTGGTTGTAGTCCCAGCCGAAACCACACTGGGAAGGGGGATCCACGTTTCGATTGCTGACATAGACCTGGATGTACCCCTTGTGGGCCTCGAAGGTGGTCGACCTGTTTCCGTCCCGCCTGAGCTTGATGGATTTCATGGCGAAGGGGACCCCCCCCATGGCGGCCTTGGAAAAGATCTGCTGGGCCCGGCACAGGTCGTATTGACCGATCATCCAGTGGTAGGAGTTTCCTTCCGCTTTGGCGAATCCTTTGGGGACCACTACGGTGTTCTGGGCCGCCAGGGCGCCCAGGGGAAGGAGAAGGGAGAGAAGGAGTGTTCTTTTCATGGGGCACCTTTCCTTGGGAGATGTGAGAAAAAACTTACACAATCATAACACCCCCCCTTGAGGAAACCCACCCGCCCCGGGAGAGGCCTTCCTTTAGGCTCTCAGGGAGTATCGATTCGAAACGTTTCCAGCCCATGGAGAGGGCTCATGACCTCGACCCTGACGCCGGCCTTTTTCTTTTCCCTTCTACTTCTTTCTTTCCCCGGAAGAACATGGCTTCAGGATCCCGGCCGAGCAAAGGCCCGGGAAA
>CAYQBW010000340.1:0-4158 GCA_964415725.1 uncultured Planctomycetia bacterium | reverse complement strand
GAAGGGGGGGCGGAGAGGCCGAGGAGGATGCCGGAGAGGACGGGAAGAAAGATCCGGTTCACCGGTTCCTCTCCTTCCAGCGGCTCTTCAGTCTCGCCAGGAAGGGCGCCGGGTCGTCCCAGGCGAACCAGGCCCCGCGGAGGGGGGGGCGGAGCGAAAGAAGCCAGGACAGGAGGGTGAGTTCCCCCTTTTCCCTGAGAACCGAGGCGGCGGCCCGGTCCTCCTCCATGTTGACCCAGCGCCGGGGGATCCACTTGCGGCGGATGGGAGGATGGGGGAGGCCGAGCATCTCCCTGTAGGCCACAAGGGGGATGGGCACGCCGTTGGCGTCGGCCACGGCGCTCTGCCAGTCCGTCCTCCCCACGGTGGGCTCCACCATGTAGAACTCCCCCCGGGAAGGGTCCCGCTTGAATTCCATGGAACAGATGCCGTGAAACCCTGTTTCCCGGAAGAAATGGATCGCCATCTCTTCCAGCCGGGGGGCGGGAGCGGGCTGGCAGGCCGAAGTCCCTCCCGAGAGGGGCGGCCACTGGCGGAGCTTCCGGCCCGTGAAGGCCGCGGAAGCGTGCCCCCGGGGGTTCATGTAGAGAAGGCAGAACCAGACCTCCCGGTCCGGTCCGGGGATGTATTCCTGCAGGAGGGCCCTGGGCTCGAAGGCCTGGAAGGAGGCGTAGGCGCTCCTGGCCTGGTCGGGGTGGTGCGCCAGGTGGGCCTTGCGGGTTCCGGAGCGGAGGAAACCCTCGGTCTTGACCACGGGCTTTACGATGCAAGGGAAGGGGATTTCCTCCAGGGCCGCCTCCAGCTCCTCCGGGGAGGAGACGAAGAAGGTGGCGGGCACGGGAAAGCCCCGGCTTGAGGCCTCCTCGTGGAAGCCCCGCTTGTCCATGAGCCGGGCCGTGATCTCCCCTTCAGGAAAGGGAAGGAGGAATTTCTTTTCCAGGTCCTTCCTGCGCGCCGCCGCCTGGGCCACGGCAAGATCCGTGACGGGGAAGAGAACGGCCTTGGGCGCGAGCCGGTCCGCCCGCTCCAGGAGGAGGTCGATCCATCCTTCCTTGGTGGATTCCCAGACCTCTCGGAAATAACGGCTCTTGGCCTCTTCCCCGGGGGGGCCGAAGGAGATCCCCAGGACGGAGACCCCTCCCCGGCCGAGGACGCGCGCCACGGCCAGGCCGTTGATGTTGAGCCCCGCCACCACGGCCTGGGGAAGGGCCTTGTCCGCGGCCCCGCTCACGCCTTGCCTCCCCGGGGCAGGATCTTGGAGAGCACCCGGGCCCTCTCTTCCCGGGTGGTGCCGAGAAGGATGCCCGGGACGAGGGCGGGCAGGGTCACGAGGAATCCGGCCAGGATGAAATCCCCCCAGTTCTCCACCTGGATCCAGCGGTGGACGGGAAGGGAGAGAAGGCCCATGACGGCCATGGCGGCGAGCCCGCCGGGGGTGACGTTCTTGAGGAAGTCCCTGAGCGGCTCGCCGAGCCGCCGGGAAAGGAAGAGGGGCTGGATCCAGAGCTGGGTCACCAGGATGGGAATCAAGGTGCCCAGGGCGACCCCCAGGATTCCGTAGTAATGGATGAGAACCAGGCTCAAGCCCAGGTTGGCGACGGCCTCGCCCATGGAGAGAAAGGCCAGGAACTTCACTTCCCTCATCCCGAAAAGAACCTGTTTTCCGCAACTCATGCCCGACCGGGCCAGGGCGGCCACGGCCAGGACGGCCATGACGGCGGCGCTGGAGACGAATTCCTTTCCCGAGACGAAGTCCGGTCCCACCCAGACGGAAAGGAAGTCCCTTCCCAGGAAGATCATGCCTCCCGTGAGCACGGCGGCCAGGAGAAAGATGACCCGCGTTCCTGCGAGCCAGAGGTTCTTCAGGGCGTCTCTCTGGCCGCGGGAGTCGCAGGAGGTGGCGTAGGGTGTGAGGGTCCATGCCACGGAGTTGGTGATGGCCAGGGCGTAGAAGATGGGGTTGGCGCCGACGTTGTAATAGGCGATGGCCTTGCCGGCCAGGGTCGGGTCCTTAGGGGTGGCCATCACCAGGCCGATGACGAAGGCGTCGGTGTTGAGGACGATCCGGTCGGCGGCATTGACGAGGAAGTTGAAGATCCCGAAGTTCCAGAGTTCCTTCACGGAGTCCTTGGAAAAGAAGGCGGGGCTCAGCGAGAGGCCGGGAAGGAGCTTGAAGGCCACGACCATCCGGGCGCCCCAGGAAAGGAGGCTCAAGCCCCCGGTGATGCCCGCCAGGCCCACCAGGCCCTTGCCGTGTTCCAGGACCCAGATGGTGAGGAAGGCCCAGAGGATCTTTTCGGTGATTCCGATGGCGTTGGCGATGTCGAAACGCTGGCGGGCGAACGTGGCGCTGCCGAAGACGGCCAGGGGGAAGGAGAGGGAGACGCTCACCCCCATGATCAGGATGGCCCACTGGAAGTCCCGGGCCACGGGCCCCCGGACCTGGAAGAGTCCCGGCGCCAGGGGAACCATGAGGAACGTGACGCCCAGGAGGAGGATGCCCACGGCGCCTGTGAGGATCAGGGCGGTGTTGAGGGTGCGGTTGACGCCGTTCATGTCGCGCTGGGCCCAGTAGCGGGTGACGTATTGGCCCACGGCGGAACGGATCCCGAGATCCAGGATGCCGTAGTAGCCCGTGAAGGAGACTACCAGGCTCCAGAACCCCCAGACGGACTTGCCCAGGTGGTGGATCACGAAGGGGGTGAGGACCAGGGCGGTGACCACGCTCACCAGGTAGCCGGCGGCGTTGCTCAAAGCGTTGCGGGCGATGGTCCTTAGGATTCCCATGTCCTGCCTTTCGGGCCCGGTAGTATGGGGTGGGGCCCGGACCAAGGCCAAGCTTGTCCCGAAAAGGCCGGGGTCTTAGGGTTCTTCTGCCCATGCCTGGATTCCCGCTGGTTCTTTCTGGGCCTGGACCGGGAGGGCGCCCCGGGATCTCTGCCGAAAGAAGAGAAAGAGGCCAGGAGGTTTTCTTGCGGATCGCCTTGGTGAGCTACTACGCCCCGCCCCAGCCCGCCGTGGCGTCCCACCGGGTCCTCAGGATGACCCGGGCGTTGCTGGGGGCGGGCCACCAGGTCCTCTGGGTCACACAGGAGGAGGAAAGCCTTCTCTCCCGGGATCCCACCCTGGCTTCCCTGGTGCCGGAGGAAGTGAAGGTCCTGGGGCTCGGGGGCCCCACCCTCTGGTCCAGGCCGGCCGCCCGGAACCTCCCCGAGAAGGTCCTCCGCAACCTGGCCTGGCTGGCGCCCAAGTGGCTGGCCCTGCCCGACAGCCACCTGGAATGGGCCTGGAGGCTGGTCCGCCGCCTTCCCGGGATCTGCCGGGAGGAGGGGGTGGAGGCCGTTCTCCTCTGTTGCGGGCCCCACGGCCAGATCCTGGCCGTGCCCAGGTTGAGGAGGCTTCTTCCCGGGCTGAAGATCCTGGTGGACTACAGGGACCTTCTTTCGGGAAACCCCTGGAACGAGCCCTCCCGTGAAGGTCTCCGCCGCCGCCTCCTGGCCAGGGAGCGGGCCCTCCTCGCCCGGGCGGACCGGCTCTTTCTCAACACCCGCCGCGCCAGGGAGCGCTTTTTCCAGGTAGTGGGGGAGATCCCCGGGCTCCAGGTGGAGGTGGTCCCCAACGGGGCGGACTACGGCCTGGCCCGGGAGGTCCTGGCCGGGCCGTTTTCTTTCGACCCCGGGCCGGGCCGGCACCTGGGTTACTTTGGAACGATTTTTCCGGGCAGGAGGCTCGCCCCCGTCCTGGAAGCGGCGGCCGCCCTCTCCGAGGGACCGCGGGAGAAATTCCGCCTCCATTGTTTTATCGGCGAAGGGGATTCACGGGCGCTCCTCGAAGAGGACCTGGCCCGCCTGGGGCTCGGGGACCCGGAATGGGTCGTCCTCCATCCCCTCCTTCCTTACGGAGAAGCCCTGGCGGCCATGCGGGCCATGGACGCCCTGCTCCTGGTCAACGGGCCGACCCCCGAGGACGGCGTCTTCGTTCCCGGGAAGATCTTCGATTACCTGATGGCCCGCCGGCCCGTGCTCTTCTGGGGAAGCCGGGGAGACGCGGCCCGGATCGTGGAGCGGGCATCCGGAAGGGAGTGGTGTTTCTTTCCCGGGGACGGCGGGCCATCAGGTAGTCGAAGATCTTCCCGGGAACGAAGACGCCGTCCTCGGG
>CAYQBW010000339.1:0-4187 GCA_964415725.1 uncultured Planctomycetia bacterium | reverse complement strand
TTCCAGGGGGGGAGGAAAGAGCTTGTCCACAGGCGGCAGGGTGGGGAAGGGTGCGTGGGGCTCCTCCTGGTACCAGTAGGCCACGGTGGTGAAATCGTCGGAGCGGTTATTTCCGGCGCCGTGTTCGATCGTGACCCGGATCGAGGATTGGAAGGGCACGGGGTCGGCCAGGTGGAACCGGTATACGGTCCAGAGTCCTCCCTTGGGATGGCCCTCGGGCCGGAGCGGCAGGCCGAAGAAAGGGGCGCTGAAGGTTTCCCCGAACCCCCAGGCCCCGCAGAAGTAGTCCTCCGAGCCGGTCCCGTGGAGGGATGTGTATTTGTGGCCGTCGATGTAGAACTTGTCGTCTCCCTCGCCCCACCAGCCTTTCCTGCGCAGGCGGATGCCCATGGTGACTCCCACGTAGTGGCCCCTGCCCTTGGCCTCGAGGATGGTGTAGTCCCCCCCCTTGCAGGGGAAGGCGCAACGGAACTGGGCGTGGAAGCGCATGGGGGTCGCGGGAGGGAAGGGGAGTTTCCGGTAATCGATATAATAATAGAGGGAGCGGACGGGCAGCTTGCCCATGTTCTCAAGGGTGAACCGGGCGCTCTTGGAGAAGGGCATGTACCAGAAGCAGTTGAGGGCCCTCTTGGAGCCGATGGCGATGGGCAGGGAGGAGAAGCGGGCCGCCTTGGCGTGATGGCAGCCGAAGAAATCCCCGATGGGGCACTCGATGCTGGGGTTCTTTTCGCCGTCCCACCAGGCCCGGAGGATGAGCTTCCGCAGGTGGCCCTTCTCCCGGCTCGAGATGGTGAACCAGATGTGGGTGATCGCCCCCGGCCCCTGGAGATCGGCCAGAAGGGCCGTCTTGCCGGGAGGGACGGGGATGGCGTCCCGGTTGCCGCCGGTCCGGTCGTAGCTGGAGACCCGGAGGGCCTGGTAGTCCTGGGGCTTCGCCAGGGACTGGAGGAGACCGGACTGGGTCCTGGCGGCCGGGGCGGGGAGAAGGAGCAAACCGGCGAGGGGGAGGAAGGCGCGCTTCATGGTGAAACCTCCTTGGAGGAAGACTGGGTGCCTGGGGTCCCCGAACCTAGGAGGGAAGGCCGGGGAAAGCAAGCCGATTGGGGCCTCCACGGGCCGGGAGCCGCGGGGCCTCCCGGGGAACCCGGGCAGGCCGCCGCTTCCAGGTAAACGAAGGCACGGAATTCCCGCCGGGGAAGGGAAGCCGGTCTTCGGCTTGTCCCGGGGGAGAAGGCTGCTCACAATGAGGGCGATCAACCAGGAGTCCGCCCCATGATGACCTCCAAGGAGCGCATGATGCGCGCCCTGCGCCTGGAGAAGCCCGACAGGCTTCCGGCCACGGTCCACCAGTGGCAGGATTACCATCTTCAAAAATACATGGGCGGTGTGGACGCGCTTGCGGCCTTCAAGGAGGTGGGCCTGGACGCGGCGATCCAGTATTTCGCCTTCATGGGGCAGTTCTGGGTCCCCGGCGCCGAGGAATACCTGGTCCAGTCGCCCGAGTGGCGCGAGGAGATCCAGGTCCTGGATCCAAATCCCGACAACAAGATCCTCCGCCACGTCATCACCACCCCGGGCGGCACGCTCACCTACGTCACGGGGGCCGACCGGACCACCACCTGGATCAAGGAATACATGATCAAGCGCCACGAGGACGTGGACCTGATCGAGAAGTATATGCCCGTGGCGAAACTGGACCAAAAGGATGTGGCCCGGGCCTACGACGAGGTGGGGGACGCGGGGATCCTCAGGGGTTTCGTCTGGGGCGACCAGGCCGGCTGCTGGCAGCACGCCTGCTGCCTGATGGACGCGGGCGACCTGATCCTGGAGGCCATGGACAACCCGGACTGGGTGCACCGCCTGCTCAGGGTCCTTCTCGAAAAGAAGCTCCGCTTCATCGAGGAATCCCTGCGAGGCGCCAAGTTCGATCTCATCGAGACGGGGGGCGGGGCGGGAAGCGACACCCTCATCTCGCCCAAGATGCACGAGGAGTTCTGCCTGCCCTACGACCGGGAGATGCACCGGGCCCTCCACGAGGCGGGCCACATGACGACCTACCATACCTGCGGGGGCATGAAGAACATCCTCCATCTCATCGTGGCCAACGAAACCGACGCCTCCGAGACCCTTGCCCCGCCGGGAACGGGAGGCAACATCACCGACCCGGAGCCGGTGCTCCAGGTCTTCGGGGGCAAGGTGGCCATGATCGGGGGACTGGACCAGTTCAATATCCTTACCGCCGGAACTCCTGAACAGATCCGCGCCGAGGTGCGCCGCCTCTTCGAGGGTTTCGGCCGGAATGGAGGATACATCATCTCCCCGTCGGACCACTTCTTCGAGGCCCCTGTCTCGAACCTGAAGACCTACGCCGAGGCCGCGAGGGAGTGCGTCTACTGATGCTCGGCGCCGCGAACCTGGAGATCGGGCTTTGGGACTCCCTGGTCATCGTCCTCTACCTGGCCGGCATCGTGGGCCTGGGGTGCTGGGCGGGCCTGCGGGGCCGCGACCGGGGAGGGAAGAACTTCTTTCTCGCCGGCCGCTCCCTCACCTGGCCCGTCATCGGCCTGGCCCTCTTTTCCACCAACATCTCCACGGTTCACCTGGTGAGCCTGGCCGAGCAGGGCTACAAGAACGGCCTGGTCTACGGGAACTTCGAATGGATGGCCGCCTTCACCCTCATCGTCCTGGCCCTCTTTTTCGCCCCCTTCTACATCCGGACCCAGGTGGCCACCCTCCCGGACTTCCTGGAGCGCCGCTACGACCACCGCTCCAGGCTGTGGCTTTCCCTGCTTTCGATCGTCTCCGCCGTTTTCATCCACATCGGGTGCTCCCTCTACGCGGGCGCCGTGGTCCTCCACGGGCTCTTCAACTTGGACATCCTGTGGAGCATCGTCGCGGTGGCCCTGCTCACCGGTCTCTACACCATCATCGGCGGCCTGGCGGCGGTGGTCTGGACCGAGTCCATCCAGACGGTAGTCCTGATCGCAGGGGCGCTCTGCATCACGGCCATCGCCTTGGTGAGAGTGGGCGGCTGGGGGGGGCTCACGGCGAACATTCCCCCAGGCTCCATGGAGATGCTGCGCCCCGCGGGGGACGCCTCGGGGCTTGCCTGGTATACCGTATTCCTTGGGTATCCGGTAATCGGGATCTGGTATTGGTGCACCGACCAGACCATCGTCCAGCGGGTGCTCGGGGCCAAGGACGAAAACCACGCCCGCCTGGGCGCCCTCTTCGCGGGCTTCATCAAGATCCTGCCTGTCTTCATCTTCGTCCTCCCCGGCCTGATCTGCCTGGGGCTGGTCCACAAGGGCGCCGTGCCGGGCCGGCCGGAGCACGCCAGCGACACATACGCCTTCATGATCAAGGCCCTCCTGCCGGTGGGACTCAAGGGCGTGGTGGCCGCCGCCCTGCTGGCCGCCCTGATGAGCACCGTCTCGGGAGCCCTCAACTCCATCGCCACCCTCTTCAGCATGGACTTCTACAAGCGGCTCCGGCCGGAGGCCTCGGACCGGAAGCTCGTCCGGGTGGGCCGGATCGCCACTTTCGTCGCCATGGCGGCGGCCATCGCCTGGTCCCCCCAGGTTGGAAGGCTGAGTTCCTCCATCTTCGACAGCATCTCCTTGATGATCTGCTACCTGGCGCCCCCGATCACCACGGTCTTCCTCTGGGGCGTCTTCTGGAGGCGCGCCTCGGCCACGGCCTCCTTCTATACCCTCGTCTCCGGTTCCATCCTGGGGTTTGCGGTCTTCCTCCTCTCGGAGTTCAAGGAGACCACCGGTTGGGACCTGCATTACATGCTGGCCGGGTTTTATCTCTTTGTGGTCTGCTCCCTCCTGCTGGTGGTCCTCTCCTTTTTCTTTCCCCAGGAGGAGGACGAAGAGAAGCTTCGCCTGGTCTGGAACAACCCTCTCTCCGCCCTCTCGGCGCCGGGCTGGAGGGGGCTCGGGAACTACAAGTTCCTCGCCCTTCTCCTCTTCCTGGTCATGGTGGGGCTCTACCTGGCTTTCTGAGGAAGGCCCAATTGCGGGACGACCGTCGGGCCGGCGCTGCGCGCCATCCCTCGGGCGTCCCCTACGTTTCTCCCCTACATTTCAATGTGGGCGTAGGGGCCGCCGGAGCCTGCGTCGCCTCCGGCGACGCAGGCGAACGTCGGCCCGCGATGGTTCCGGGAATTCGGAATCCTCCCG
>CAYQBW010000338.1:0-4188 GCA_964415725.1 uncultured Planctomycetia bacterium | reverse complement strand
GGCCCATACGCATCACCAGTATCAATACTACGGGGGGATCCCCTACTTCCACCACGGGATCGACATCCGCGTCCCGGCGCGCTCCACGATCTACGCCCCCGTCGGGGGGAAGGTGGTCTCACTCTATTGGTACGGCCGTAAACCCTACTACTTCGAGGTCGGAATCCGGGACGCCCACGGCTTCACCTGGCAGTTCCACCACGTGGACGAGCCCACGGTGAGCCGGGCCGTCCGGGACGCCTACAAGAAAGGGACCTGGATTCCCGCCGGGACAAGGGTGGGAAACATCGTCTACTGGCCGGTCAAGGCCTACGGGATGTATTTCCACCACACCCACATGAACATCCTCGACCCCGACGGGAGATACGTGAACCCGATCCACTTCATCCTCAAGACCAAGGACACGGTGAAGCCGACCATCAAGGACGTGCTCTTTGTGAAGAACGGCTCCAGCACCGCCTTGAACCGCCCCGGCGGCCCCAGGCCGGTGCTCTCCGGGGCGATCGACATCATCGCCCAGGCCGAGGACCTGGAGCCGAACCAGCCCTACCAGAGGACCATCTACCTGATGGAATGGTCCGTGAAGGGCCTCGGGAGCGCGGCGGGCCACGGCGTGCCTTTCACGCCGCTTTGGCGTTTCGATTCCCTCCCGGGCGGGAGCAACCGCAACGCCTACGTGGACACGATCTTCCAGCTTTCCATCTTTTACAACGGCTACACCCACAGGACCTGCGGCAATTACACCTGCCATACCTTCTACTACAACGTGACCAATACGGTGCACGGATTCCCGGACAAGGCGGGGGCCTGGAACACGGCGGCAAGGGATCCCTGGGGGCGCCCCCTTTTCCCCAACGGGATCTACCGGGTGACTCTCAGGGCCACCGACGACCGGGGGAACACCTCCACCAAGAGCGTGGACGTGGAAGTCAAGAATTGAGGTCTTCCCGGGTCTCCCGTCCCTCCATGTACCGATTTGGAACGTCCGGGAGCGGGGGGATTCCTTTTTCCGGCCGGGTTTTGGGTTCTTTCTTGATCCATGCCCCCCCGTGTTTCTACACTCGTGCTTCGCATCTCCTTTCCTGGTTCTCTGGCGAAACCCCTGGACAAAGGACCGGACGGCCATGACAAAGCGAATCTTTTCCGGGATGCCCCTCGCCTTGGGGGGGATCCTTTCCCTGGCGTTTCTTTTCCCAGCCCGACCCTGTTCCGCCCAAACCGCTCCCTCCTACGACTTTCTTTTCATCCACCATTCCGTGGGATTCAACTGGGTGGTCTACGGCGACCTCTACAAGGAGCTGACCAACCCGTCCAACCTGGGCGGCCGGCGGATCCGGATGCACCTGGCCACCATGGGAGACACCATCGGCTGGAATACGGATACCTGCGATTGGCGGAGAAAGTTCCGGGACCAGATGGACAAGGTCCTTCACTTCGACTTCCATCCCGACATCTACTACAAGACCAAGGGGAGATACAACCAGATCGTAATGTTCAAGTCCTGCTTCCCCAACAGCGCCATATCTTCCATCGGGATGCCGCCCGGGGACCCGGATTCCAAGGAGAGGACCCTCTTCAATTACGTGGCCGTGATGAATGAGCTGGCCCTGCTCTTCGACGATTATCCCCACGTGCTCTTCATCTACGTGACGAGCCCTCCCCTCAATCCTTTCGACGGGTGGACGCGGAAGGCCTCCGGGCTCCACAGGCGATTCTGCGAGTGGGTCCAGAATACCTGGCTTCCGGATTACAAGGCCCAGACGGGCCTGAGAAACGTGGCCGTCTTCGATCTCTTCGACGTCCTGGCAGAGCCCGACAACGCGGCCACCTACCCCAACGCCCTCAGGGCTGCCTACAGGAAGGGCAAGGACTCCCATCCCCTCCCCGTTGGGCTCAAGGCGGCGACGCGGAAGTTCATCCCCTGGTTCAGGAACGTCCTGGCCTGGTGGGAGAAGTCCCTCCACGGCGGGTGCGGCAAGTCGGGCAGCCCCTTCCCGTGGCTCCATGAATCGGGCCGGGCCAACCTGGGCAACCAGGCCCATGCCATGCTCCTGGAAAGGGTTCCCGCCGGGGCATCGGCCTTTATGGTCTTTTCCAGCCAGATGACCTCCATGAGCCTGGGCGGGAGGTGCGTCCTCAAGACTTCCCCGGTCAACCTCCTGGCCTTTCCCGCCGCCTCCACGGGGGCCCCGATGAAGTTCTCCCTTCCCATCCCCTCGGATCCGGCCTTGATCGGAGGCCAGACCTACTACCAGTCCCTGGTCTTTCCCTCCAAGGGGTTCTCCCTGGCGGGACTGGAAATGTCCAACATGGTGCGGATCCGGGTCCTGGCCCGCTGAGCGGTCTCCCTTCTTTCGGAACGGGTCGTTGAAAGAAGGCCGCGCCTTTGGGCGTTCTTTGCTCTCCATCCCGATGGAGGGCTCATGAAGATCATTCGGTTCCTGGACCCCCTGGGAAAGCCCAGGTGGGGCACGGACTTCAAGGACGGCACGGCCGTTCCCCTGGCGGGAAGTCTCTACGGGAGTTTCCGGAAGGAGGGGTATCGCCTCCCCGTAAGAAGGCTGCTGGCGCCGGTGGTTCCCAAGGCGATCTTCGGGATCGGCCTCAACTACCGGGCCCACGCCGAGGAGACGGGCCGACCCCTGCCCGAGAGGCCCCTGGTTTTCATGAAGAACCCGGCGGCGCTCCTGGATCCGGGCTCGCCCATCGTCATCCCGGGAATCTGCGCGGACAGGCCCCAGGTGGACTACGAGGGGGAGCTGGCCGTGGTGATCGGCCGGGAGGCGCGGAACGTGTCCCTTCGGGAGGCCTTGGACCATGTCCTGGGCTACACCGCCGCCAACGACGTCTCGGCCAGGTGGTGGCAGAGGGAGGGAAGCGGGGGCCAGTTCGTCCGGGGAAAGAGCTTCGACACCTTCTGCCCGCTGGGCCCCGTTCTGGTTACGGCCGACGAAATCTCCGACCCCCAATCCCTCCGGCTCAAGACCACCTTGAACGGCCAGGTGGTCCAGGACGCCGGAACGGAGGACATGATCTTTTCCGTGGCGGAACTGGTGGCGGAACTCTCCCGGGGCATGACCCTGCTCCCCGGGACGGTGATCCTCACGGGGACCCCCGCCGGCGTGGGGGCCGCCCGCAAGCCGCCCAGGTTTCTCCAGGCGGGGGACCTGGTCCAGGTGGAGATCGAAGGGATCGGCGCCCTGGAAAACCCGGTCCGCCAGGAGAGGCCGGAGTAATCCGGTCTACCGGAGCTTGGGGAGATGGCCCTTCTTTCGGGCCGTCTCCACGACCCACTGGGCGGCCTTTTCCGGGTCGTCGAAGACCCGGAAGAGGTCCAGGTCCTTTTCCGCGATCTTCCCCTCCGCGGCGAGGGTGTCCTTCACCCAGTCCAACCAGCCCTGCCAGTATTGCCGCCCGAAGAGCACGATGGGAAAGTGCTCGATCTTGCCCGTCTGGGCCAGTGTGAGGGACTCGGTGAGTTCGTCCAGGGTGCCGAACCCGCCGGGAAAGATGACGAAGGCGATGGAATACTTGACGAACATCATCTTCCGGACGAAGAAATACCGGAAGGAGAGGGAGATGTTCTGGTAGGGATTGGGTTTCTGCTCGAAGGGAAGCTCGATGTTGCAGCCGATGGAGACTCCTCCGGCCTCGTGGGCGCCCTTGTTCGCGGCCTCCATGATGCCGGGCCCGCCGCCGGTGATCACCCCCAGGCCCGATTGGACCAGCAGCCGGGCGGTCTCCGTGGCCTTGGCGTAGTAGGGGTCTTCCGGCCTGGTCCGGGCCGAGCCGAAGACGGCCGCGCAGGGCCCCACCTTGGAGAGGGCGTCGAAGCCCTCCACGAATTCCCCCTGGATGCGCAGGACCCGCCACGGGTCCTGGTCGGTGAAGTCCGGGGCGCCGGGCAGGGGGGTTTTGAGAAGACAGTAGTCGGCAAGGGTTTCTTTCATCGGGATGACTCCTTTTTCGTCTTGGTTGTCTTTTCGAGAAGCAGGATCTCCTCCCCCCTGAAGAAGGCGCGGGCCTTCACGGGGAGGCGGGTTTTCTCCAGCCCGAGTTTCTTCCGGTAGGTGGCCGTGAGGAAGGCCGCCCGGCGCGGGCGGGAGAGGTATTCGAGAAGGAGGATTTTTTCCTCCGACGGGTTGGGGCCCTTGAGAATCGGTGCGGCCACGCCGGGAGCGCCGAGGC
>CAYQBW010000337.1:0-4189 GCA_964415725.1 uncultured Planctomycetia bacterium | reverse complement strand
GAAGGAGCGCCCTTCCAGGAACGGGGGTTCCCATGGTCATAGCCTTTCGATTCGGGGTGGATCCATCATAACCCCAAAGCCCGCGGCCCTCCGGGTCGAAGGACCCGGAGGGCCGCGGGAAAAAACGCGGAAACGATTAGCCTCTCACTACGGATAGATGATCAAACTCCGGGAAGTGAGGAGATTGGCCGTGTTGGCGCCGGGAACGATGGCCACCGACTGGAACCGGATCTTCCCTCCAGCCGTGGAAGGAGGGAGGTTGAAGGGGATCTTGGCCGTGCCCGTGGAGGAGGTGGGGACGGCCATCCCGAGGATCACGTCCTGGAAGACGGCGCACCCGGGGGCCCCCAGGAAAGCCAGGTCCAGGGGCTTGGGCTGGCAGTTCAGCCCGATGAGCAGGATCCCCGAAGAATTGGGAGCCTGTCCTTCCAGGCCGAGGGTGAAGAGCTTGCCCGCCTCGGGAAGGACCTGGGGGACCAGCTTGGGCTCGGCCTTTGCCTTACCCAGGCAACCGTGGCCGTAATACCGGGAGAAGCCCGCCGTTCCCGCGTTGCTCAGGAAGTCCACCTCCGTGCCCGGCAGGGAGCCGTCCTGGTTTTTCACCAGGGCGTAGAGCCCTGTCCTCAAGGCGTGATTCCTGAGAAGTACCAGGCCGGCAAAACGGTTGCTGATGGACGTCTTGAAGAGGCTCGCTTCCGATGTGAGGAATTTCCCGTCCTTCATCAAGCGGAAATAGAGATTCTTGTAGGACTCGGTGTACTTGCTGTAGACCAGCATGACCGTATTCCCTGGAAGGAGAGTCAGGCCGAAGTGGATGTAGGACTTGGAGCCCCTCAAGGAGGGATCGGCCGCCACGGTCTGGCGGGTCCACTTGGTGTAGGCCCCGGCCGCGGCGTAGGCGACTTTCAGTTCGCCTTTGCCCGCCGTATACCGGTTTCCGATCCCGTAGAAGACGTAGAGGTTTCCCTTCTCGTCGGCAAGCATGACGGAATTGCGGATCGCCTCGGCGGGATCGCCCGCGGCGGTGCCGCCCACGTGGGTCCAGGGGGCGACGAAGGTCTTGGTGTCCATGTCATAGGCACGGAAAGAGACCTGGTATTTTCCCGTGGACCCCTTCATGGTGGAAAAGATCACTTCACCGTAGAGGCAGACTTCGGCGCTCTGGCCCGTAGTGGTCTGGTCGAACCGGAAGGGCTTATCAAAGGCGGTCTTGCCGGGCTGAAGGACATACATGCAGTCGTGCCAGTTGCCGTTGTACGGGGCGGGGCAGTTCCGGTGGCCCAGGACGCTGATCACCACCCGCCCCTTGGGGCTCACGTTGATGTCCTGGTAGCGGTACTGGGCCTGCATGCTCCCCGACCCGGCGGCCTTGGCGATCTCGAGGGGCTTGCCGATCCACTGCATCTTTGTGGAGTCGAAGGCCTGGTAGAAGACGCTCCACCCCTTGTTGGTCGGGTCCTGGGCGGTCCAGGCCACGTGGAGGGTCTTGCAGTCCGTTCCAACGGCCAGGCCGCCGTAGGAGAGATCGTTGGTCGTGGGCGTGGAGGCCGCGGGGAAAGTAATCCAACCCTTTCCCTTGTTCGGCGAGGCATAGAGGACAAGGTCGGTGGGCTTGTTCTGCTCTTTCTTGAAGACCAGGGCCCAGAACCAACCGTTGTCGGTGACGGCGATCCGGTGGGAGAAATTGAAGGGGAAGCCGTAGGTGATGGTGCTCGTCGGCTTCGCGATGGGCGTCATAGTTTGCGTGAGACCGGACCCCCAGGCGAGAAGCCCGGACAGGGCGAGGAAGGCGAATTTTCGTTTCATCGTTTTCTACCTCCATTTTCAAAGAATTTCACTTGTTGCCGATTCTCCCCTCTCCTCCGTTGGAAAAGGCGATCATGTTCTTCGGATTCGACGGGTCCAGAATGATCCCTTGCTGGCGGAAGAGGGCGCCAAGCAGGGAAGGCCGGGCCGGTATGGAGAGGCTCCAGAGGAAGTTTCCCGGGGAGAGAGGCGCCAGGGCCGCTCCCAGGTCGGGAGAGGCCAGGAGAAAACAGCCCGGGAAACCGAGGCCCGAAAGATCCGCCCGGGCCCGGGCCGCGCCCAGGATCCCCACGGCGGCCGTACCCTTTCCCGCGAGGAGCACCTGGAAAGTCCGCCCCAGGAGGGGCTTTTGGCCGGCGAAAGCGCCCAGGGCCGGGGAGGCACCGCCTCCCGGGGCGCATCCTTTCCCGTAGAGCGCGTAGGAGCCGGGCAGGGCGAGCCTTCTTCGGAGCTGGTCCTCGTACAGGGAAACCGGTTCCAGGGTATCCCCCTTGGCCACGCCCTCCACCCAGTCCCTGGGGGCCGTTTCGTGGCCGGAGACCTTGGTGGGATAGGTAAGCACCTTCGTCGCCTTTCCCCTGGTGCCGATCACGTAGCCCCAGCCGAACTGGCGGGAGTCCACGATGTAGCCCTTGCCCGGGCGGTAGGCCTTTCCCAATGTGTTCCAGATCACCGACTGGGTGGTGGTCTGGCCGTGGATGATCGTCCCGTAGGGACGGTATCCGGCATGGATGTAATCCTTGTAGAGGGTGGTGCAATCGAAGAGGTTGGCCGCGGAGAGGTGCATGTGGAAATCAGAGGCAAACCGGGGGTGAAGGCTCACGCAACGGAGGAAGACGTTTCCTGTAGTGCGCATGCTCTTGAGGTCGAAGTCGTGGCGGCAGTCCTCGGCGGTGTCCTCCTTGAAGAGGCACTCCGACCCGGAGGCGATGAAACCGTAACCGTTGCCGCCGCCTCCTTCATACTGGGGGTAGGCGGCACGGCAATGCTCCACCGTGACGAAACGGGAGTAGCTCAGAAGAAAAGCGTTGGAGTGAAGGTGGACGTTGATGGAGTTGACCTTGGGCCGGTAGGTGCCCACCCGGCGGATCCAGCAGTTGAGGGCGTGGCGGAAGTAGACGCCGTAGGAAGCGTGGACCTCCCAGGCGCCCGTGCCGGGTTTCTTGAAGTCGTTGTCGCCCCAGCCGGAGTAAGGATTGCGCCTCGCCCCGAGGGAAAGATCCTCCAGGCCCGCCTCTTCCAGGGGCGGGGCCACCTTGTAGATCCTCAGGTGGTCTCTTGTGAGCATGGGCTGGCGCAGGGGGGCATCCAGGGTGAGGGTGCCCGCGGAGGTGGAGACCTTCACGATCCGCCTGTAGAAGACCAGTCCTCCCAGGGCGGCGGTCCAGAGCCCGGTCATCCCATGGTCGGCGATGAAAGCGGGCGTGCAATCACAGCGGAGAACGATCCTCTCCCCGGCCTTGAAGGCCGAGACGCCCGGCACCGGGACCTGGATGGCCTGGTTGGGAAGGTCGTGAGAAAGAAAGACTTGGGATCCCGCGGGGTGGTACCAATCCCCTCCCTTGGTAGGTGAGAAACGGACCAAGGCCTTCTCCCTGGTGACGATTTCGTCCAGGAAAAGGAAGGTCTTGTCCCGGCCTGCCCCTTTGAGGACCACCCCGCCGTCGTGGACCCAAAGCGCCGCCCCGACCTTGGAGGAGGGAGGGAAGGTGAGCTTGTAGGTTCCAGGCGGCAGGAAGACCGTGCCGCCTCCCTTGGATCCCGCGAAGTCGATGGCCGCCTGGATGGCGGCCGTGGAATCGGCCTTCCCCGAAGGATCCGCGTTGTAGGGGGCGGCCGTGACGTCCAGGAACGGGCCCGGGACCTTGGCGGGAGGTTCCGCCTCCCCGCGGTGGTAACCAGCATAGGAAAAATCGTGGAGGAAGCGGCCCTTGGCGTCCTTGAATCCCGGTTTCCAGTCGGCCGGGTAGAGGGCACTCCGCCAGGCCTGGGCCGAAACCGGGGAGACCAGGGCAAAAAAGAAGACCAGGGCGAACCTCATGACCAATAGCCTTTTCCTTGGCTGAGTCTGCCCGGGGGCCGTCCCCTTTTCGGGATGTGAGAGGACCTGGACGGACTTCACCGCGGAAAAGAGGAGAAACATGGAAACCACCAAGAACCGGAAATGCAGAAATGCCGGGAGCCAATGACTCCGGAATCGTAACAATTTTTTTACCCATTGGCAAGAAAGGTCCGGGGGATCCCTCTCCCGAGCACCCCCATGGCTTAGGCTGAAACACTAGACAGGTCGCCGGAATTCCCTTCCTTCCATAACCTGTAGGGGAGAGCCGTAGGGGACGCCCGAGGGACGGCCGAAGGCCGGCCCGACGGTCGTCCCGCGATT
>CAYQBW010000336.1:0-4209 GCA_964415725.1 uncultured Planctomycetia bacterium | reverse complement strand
GACCTGGTGGTGAACCAGGTCCGGGTGGGAGGGTGGGATGGAAGGATCCGGGACGAAACCTTTCCCCTTCCTTTCGGGTATCCGGGAGACGAAACCATCGGCCCGGGAGGCCTGCTCTCGGCCCTGCGCTCGGGAGGTCCCGTCCTGGAGCTGGGCCTCCTGGCCGCGGCCCGGGCCGCCCCGGGGGCCTTCTTTCTGAACATGACGAACCCCCTGGGCATCCTCACGGCGGGCCTCGGCCGGATTCCGGGGCTCCGGGTCTTCGGCCTGTGCGAACTCCCCCAGGTCGTCCTGGAGAAGGCCCTCGCCGCGGCAGGGTTCTCCGCGGAGGGAGTGGAGCCCGATTACCTTGGGGTGAATCACCAGGGATGGTTCGTCCGGGTCTTCAGGAAAGGAAAAGACATCCTTCCGGAGATCCTCGAGGCCCTGGACCGGGAGGAGGCCCGGCGGATCTGCGGGGTGGACCTGGAGATCCTCCTGGAATGGAAGGCCCTTCCCCTTCCCTACCTGCGGCTCTACTTCCACAGGGACAGGGAACGGCGGAGACTGGAAAACCGGCCCCGCCCCAGGGGGGAAGAACTGCGGAGGACGGCAGGGGCCCTCTACGAGGAATACGCAAAACGAAAAGATCCCTCCTTGCCGGCCCTCCTGGGGAAGAGAAAGACCCCCTGGGTCGACAAGGCCCTGGCCCCGGCCGTCGCTTCCCTCCTGGGGGGAAGGCGCCGGACCTTCTACCTCTCTGGGGTGGAGGACGGCGGCGCCCTGGGCATGGATCCACCGGGCCCGGTGGAACGGCTCTGCCGCGTCGGCGCCCGGGGACCGGAGGCTTTACCCTTTCACGAGCCCGCACCTTACAAGGGGGGCCCTTTCGATCCTGTTCTCGAATTCATGGAAAGGGTCCTCCGTTTCGAGGAGGCCGCCCTCAGGGCCGCCCTCTCTCCCGGGGAGGAGAGCATCCTGGAGGCCCTCCTGGCCCATCCCTGGGAAATCCCCCTCGACAAGGCCCGGGACATGGCCCAAGCTATGGCACGCATTCAACCCCCCGGGAAGGGTGGGGTTCCGTGAAAACCCAACCGAACCGCGCCTCCCGGCGCATCCGGGGCGGAAGGCCGGCGAACCATGATTCCCTTCGACCAAAGGACCGAAAGCCCCCGCGAACGCGACTTCATGCGCGCCCTCCGGGAAGGGCGGGTGAAGCCCGGGGACCTTCCTTCGGCCTGTCTCCCCTTCCCCTTGAAGATCCAGATCCAGACCCAGAGTCTTTGCAACGGGGCGTGCACATTCTGTCCCTGGACGAAAACCAGCCTCTCCCTTCCGCAAGGCCGCATGGACGAGGGCCTCTTCTACGGCCTGGCCCGCCAGATCTCCGGGAGGGGCGTGGAGAGGGTGGGGCTCTTCCTCATGAACGAACCCCTCCTGGATCCCAGGCTGGAGGACTTCACGGCGGTCCTGAAGAAGAAAGACCCCTCCCTCCAGGTCCTGGTCTACACCAACGGAATTCTCCTGGATGGAAAACGCTTCGAAAACCTGGCCCGGGCCGGGATGGACGAGATCGACATCTCCATTCCCGCCTTCGAGCCCGACGCCTACCACCGGGCCACGGGAGGGCTCTCCTTCGCCAGGCTTCTGGCCAACCTGGAAGAGATCCGGTCCCTCCTCTCCGGGACGGGCGACTCCTTCCCCCGGGTGCACCTGGTCTCCCTGGACCTTCCGGGCCGCCGGGACCTGGCCGGGGCCTTCGAGGAGAAGACGGGGTTCCCCGTCCTCTTCAAACCCCTTACCAACCGGGCGGGCCTGGTAAACACCGAACTCTTTCCCTCGGCTCCGGAGAAGGGGCCGGGGCCCGTTCCCTGCCAGAGGCCCTTCGTCAAGGCCTATATCCTCTTCAATGGAGACGTCCTGCTTTGCAACTGCGACTGGGAGAGGACCACCGTGGCTGGCAACCTCCTGGAGGATTCCCTGGAGAGGATCTGGAAGAGCCCCCTTTTGATGGAGATCAGGAAGAACCACATCCTGGGCTCCCACCCGGTGGATTCCCTTTGCGCCAAATGCGATTACCCATTCCTGGTGGAATCGTGAAGCTCTCCCTCTGTCCCCAGGCCCTCTACCACCTTTCCCTGCCGGAGGGACTGGATTTCATCGCCTCCCTGGAAGGGGTGGAGGCCCTGGAGCTTCCCGTGCACAAAGGAAATCCCTGGGTGGACCTGGAAGAACTCCTGGAGGGAAAGGCGGGAGAATTCCTAGACCTTCTCTCCAGCCGGGGGCTTCGCCTCTCGGCCCTTTCCAACCACCAGGAAGGCCAGCTCCTTCTCGGCCCCCACCATTCCGACACGGACCGGATCCACCGGGGAGGGCGGGCCGAGAAGTCGGCCTTCGCTGAAAAACGCCTCCTCCTGGCGGGCAGGCTCGCCGCCGAGACGGGCGTGGGGCTCGTGGTGGGCTTCCTGGGCTGCGAAGATTATTCCCGCTTCTTCCCCTGGCCCGATCCCAAGGGTTGGGAATCCATGATTCCCGCCTTCCGGGAAAAGGCCCTCCCGATCCTGGACGCCTACGCCGACATGGGCGTCGCCTTCGCCCAGGAGCCCCATCCCAAGCAGATGGTCTTCAACATCGAGACCGCCCTGGAGAGCGTGGAGATCCTGGACCGCCATCCGGCCTGGGGATTCAACCTGGACCCGGCGAACCTCCTTCTCGCCGGGGTGGACCCGGTGGTCTTCGCCGCGGAGCTGGGAGACCGGATCTTCCACGTCCACGGAAAGGACGGAGAGGTCGTCCGGCACAACCAGGCCAGGTCCGGCCTCCTCGCCCGGGGGGACTGGAAACGGCGGGACAGGGGATTCCGCTTCCGCGTTCCCGGGTGGGGCGACGTCCCCTGGAAGAGGTTGATCTCCGAGCTCGTTCTCGCCGGTTACGAAGGCTACATAGCCCTGGAGAACGAAGACCCCCTTTTCGACCCACTCGACGGGCTCATAAAGGGCCGGGACTTCCTGGCGCCTCTCCTCCCAAGGGGGAAACCCAGGGAAAGGTGGTGGTAGCGATGGGACGTTCCACTCCGGGGCCCCTGGTCCTGGCCTTTCCCCCGGAGTTCGACTACCTGGCCGGGCTCTTCCTCCCCGATCTCACCCGGGCCCTCCTCCTGGGAAAGATATTTCTCCTCTGCCGGAAAGCGCGCGGGGAAGGGAAGAACGTCCTCCTGGACCCTGGAGGGGAAGGCCTTCCCGCCTCCGAGAGGGTCCGTGCCCTCCTGGACCTCTCCCCTTCCGGGATCCTGGTCCTGGGTGCACCCCGGGACCACGCATCGGCCCTGGTCCTGGCGGAGGCATGGAAAGAACGGGGGGCCTTCGTGGAAGGCCCCTTGGTGGGAAAAACCTTCCCGAAGAGGAAGATCCTCTCCCACCTGAAAGCCCTGGGCCCTCAAAAGAATTCCTGGGTGGAGGATCGTTCCAGCCCCCTGCTCTCACCGCAGCCTTTCACGATTCTCCCTTCCGCGGAAGAGAACGGCTGCCCCCTGCCGGAAGGCCCCTTCTTCCGGGAAAAAGAGCCCGGCCTCCTGGAACGGGCCGCCCCGGGCGGTTGGGGGTTCCTCGGGCCCTCCATCACGGAGATCCGGATTCTCTGCGAAGAGGATCCCCTTCCTCCCGCGAAGGAGACCCTCCTCCTCGCTCTTCACATTCCCCCGCCTTCCTCCCCTCCCGAAAGGAAAAAAAAATTCCTCGAAAGGCTCGCCCGGGCGGCGGAACGATCGGGGGAATCGAACCTGGCCCTTCTTCCTCCCCGGCGGGAACGGCGGGTGGCCCCCCTACCGGCCGGCGCTCCATGGGCGGCGGGTTACGGCCTTGAAGATCCTCGAACGAGGAACCTTCTCCTCGATGCCTGCGCCGCGGCCTTCCCTTCGCGGCTTGGGCCTTTCCACGCGGCCCTGGGTTTCTACTCCTGCCGGATCGACCCCCTTGAGGAGATCTACGCCGGGAACCACCTGGCCGACCGCAACCAGGACTTGATCGTAAACATCGTCCCATGAAAGAGCCCGGAATTCCCCTTCCCCTCTTCTGGATCTTCCCCGAGCTCGGGGCTGGGAGGAGGAGTTCCGGTGAAGACCCGTGGGATCTCCTTGTCCGGGACTTCCGGAAGCGGAAACCAGGCCCGGGGCGCCTCTTCAGGGCCGGCGGAAGGGCCGAAGGGGAATGCCCCGCCCTGGAGGACCTGCCC
>CAYQBW010000335.1:0-4211 GCA_964415725.1 uncultured Planctomycetia bacterium | reverse complement strand
TTCCCACCCTTCCCGCTTCTTTTTCCCCCTTGCGGCGGCCTCCCGGAGAGGGTCGGCCGCCCCGGGTGGGACGTAGAAAGGAGGTTCCACGGGCCAGCCCATGTGTTCCTTGGCGGCCTTCAGCTCCTCCGGTCCCAGGGGAGCCCCGTGGACCTTGGCCGTTCCCGCCAGGTGGGGGGCGCCGAAACCGATGGTCGTGCGGACCTCGATCAGGGTAGGCCTCTCCTCCTGGGCCAGGGCCTCCTCCAAGGCCCGCGCCACCGCCTCCGGGTCTTGCCCGTCCACGCCGCGCAGGGTCTTCCAGCCCAAGGCCTGGAACCGGGCCGGCACATCCTCCGAGAAGGCCAGGGATGTGCTTCCCTCGATGGTGATGCCGTTGGAGTCGTAGAGAACCACCAGTTTCCCCAGGCCCAGGTGGCCCGCCAGGGAAGCCGCCTCCTGGGTGATCCCCTCCATCATGTCCCCGTCCCCGGCGATCACGAAGGTCCTGTGGTTCACTACCTCCCGGCCCTCCTGGTTGAAGCGGGCCGCCAGCATTCTTTCCGCCAGGGCCATGCCCACGGCCGTGGCGAAGCCCTGGCCCAAGGGGCCCGTGGTGGTTTCCACTCCCGGGGGATGGAAGGCCTCGGGGTGGCCCGGCGTCTTGCTTCCCCATTGGCGGAAATTCCGGAGGTCCTCCAGGGTCAGGGAAAATCCGCTCAGGTGGAGGAGGGAGTAGAGAAGGGTGGACCCATGCCCGGCGGAAAGAACGAACCGGTCCCGGTCGGGCCAGAAGGGGTCTTCAGGGTCGAAGACCAGGAACCGCGACCAGAGGGCTACGGCGGCCTCGGCCATCCCCATGGGCATCCCCGGGTGTCCGGACTTGGCCTTTTCCACGGCGTCGGCCGCAAGAAAACGAACGGTCATGGCGGCGAGTCTTTCCTTGTCGTCGGGCAAGGTCATGGGCGTTTTTCCTCCATGGAGTTTCCAGCCAGGGATTGGAAGATGTGGTAGAGGCGGGTTGCCTGGGTGGCAAGTGAATACCTTTCCAGGACCCTTGCCCTGCCCTTGGTCCCCTCGACTTCCCTCGTCGGCCCCTCTCCCCGGGCCGCCCGGACCAGGAAGGAGGCCAGGGTCTCCGGGTCCAGCCGCGCCTGGGGGGGGAGAAGGCGCCCGCCGTTTCCGCCGGAAAGGATCTGGGGGAGGTCCCCTTCGGGGGAGGCCAGGACGGGAAGGCCCGTGGAAAGGGCTTCGAGAACCACGAGGGGGCAATTCTCCCTCAGGGAGGGAAGCACCAGGAGGTCCGCCGCGTGAAAAAGGGGAAGGACCCGGGGTGACGGCGGAAGGAGCCTGCCGGGGGAGTCTTTCCCCCCGGGAAGCACCGCCCCGATTTCCCGGAGGTCTTCCTCCTTCCCCGGGCCGGCGAAGATGCCGAAGATGGATTTCTCCCTGCGGAAAGCCGTTTCCAGGGCCCGGGCGAGGAGGTGGCACCCCTTGTCCCGGCAGATCCTCCCCAGAAAGAGCGCCACGAACCGGCCGGGCCCCAGGCCCAGGACCCGGCGCGCTTCGGCCCGTTCCCGGGGGGAGGGAGGAGGAAAGGCCGCCGGGTCCACCCCGTTGGGAAGGTGCAGGGCCCGGACTCCCCCCAGGTGGGGAAGCTGGACCCGGGAAACCGCAATGGCCAGCGTGGACAGGGCCCTGACCGCGCTCAACCGCTTGCGGTACCTGGGGAAGGCCAGGTCCTCGTGGATGTGCCATGCAACGGGGATTCCCAGGACCCTGGCGGCCAGGGCGAAATCCCGGGAAAGGCCGAGAACGCTGTGGGCGTGGAGCAGGTGGGGCTTTCGCCTGTGGAGGAGAAGGAGGGCCCCCAGGACCCTGGAAGGGGACCGGCCACTTGCGGATATCCGAAAGAAGGGGATCCCGGCCCGGCGGACCTCTTCCTCCATGGGGCCTTCCCCGCCCAGGCAGATTTCCTGCTTCATGCCCAGGGCGGCCAAGGCCTTGGAGGTCCGGAGCCCCGCCAGGGGACCTCCCGAAAGCCCCGCCCGGGGAAGGAGGGTGAGAACCTTCACGCCCCCTCACGCTCCTTTCGAGGGAGCCCTCCCCCGAAGGATCCCTCATCCTCCCGGGGGGGGATCGGGTCCCCTGCGGAGGCTTCCATGTGGCTTCGCATCTCCTCCTCCAGGAGGGCGAGCTTCTGGTTCAGCTCCTTGAGCCTGCGGGTGGTCGTGGAAAGGCGGACGGAAAACTGCAGGGAAACGAGCAGGAGGAAGAGGATCCCCAAAAAGAGAAGGGTGGAGACGGGCATCACGGCCCCCACCAGGCGGGTGAGCCAGAGGAGGAGGCTGTAGTTCCAGGCCAGCACGAGAAGGAGGACCCCCGTAAGGAGCCAGAGGGCCGCGTATTCTTCCCGGAGTTTTCTCCGCCGGACCAGCTCCAGGATGACCACCAGGATGCCCAGGGCGATCACCACGGCCACGGTTTTCTGCCGGGCCGGAAGGGCCGGTGGGGGAGTTCCTTGGAGAAGGAGAGAGATCATCCTGTCTTTCTTCTCTTGGAGCGGAGGGGAATCAGGGCCAGGGATAGACTCATCTTGTAGACATAGTAGAGGGAACGGGCGCCGCCGTGCATGGACCTGCCCGTCCTTCTCGGGCGCATGGTGACGGGGACCTCCAGGATCCTGCATCCCGACCGCGCCAGGAAAACCAGCACGTCCGCGTCGGGAAAGTCCTCGGGAAAGTGGCTTCGGGCCAGGATCTCCAGGGCCCGGGCCCCCAGCCCCTGGAACCCGCTGGTGGGGTCGGTGAAAGGCTTTCCCCCAAGACCCAGGGAGGCCATGGCGCGGAAGAGGAGGATGCCTCCCCTCCGGGCCAGGGAAAGGCGGGGTTTCCGATTTCCCAGGAAGCGGGAACCCAGGGTCACATCGGCCTTTCCCTGGAGAAGGGGTTCCACCAGCCGGGGGAGATCCTTGGGGTCGTGCTGGCCGTCGGCGTCCAACTGGACCACCAGGGAGAAGCCCTTGCGCAAGGCATAGAGATAACCCGTGTGGAGGGCCGCCCCATACCCCATCCCGAAGGTATGGGAAAGCACGACGGCCCCGGCCTGCCTGGCTCTCGAAGCCGTTTCGTCCTGGGAGCCGTCGTCCACCACCAGAATCGGCCGGCCCGGAAGGCTTTCCCTGCATCCCCGGATCACCTGGACGATGGAAGCCTCCTCGTCCCTGGCTGGAATGAGGACAAGGAGATTCTCCGCTTCGTCCAAAGGCTTTCCGCCTCCATCGGGGGGCAAGGGCGCTCCTCCTGTTCGTCCGGGGTCCGGGAGAGGATCTTAGTGCTTTTCCCTCCCAGGGCCAGAGCCCAGGTCTTCGCTGGGGCTAGCCCGCTTTTCGCCGGGCCCTCTTGCGCAGCCGCCAGAGAAGAAAACCGATCAGGGCCAGGGGAACGAGAACCATGGGGAGGGCCTGGCCCCAGGCGGAAAAAAGAAGGACCTTGTGGATCAAGGAGCCGTGTTCTTTCGAGGTCACGGGCAGGAGGCCCGCCGCTTTCGCCACGTGGTGGAGTAGACTCACCGCCGCAGAGCCCGCCGGGATCTCCCGGTGGCAGGCCAGGCAGGCCCCGCTCCGGTCCAGAAAGGCCCTCTCCCGGCCGTTCAAGGGGCGGGAGAGGGTGAAGTGGTGGCCCACCGTCTGGACCTGCTTTCCCCCGGGAGTGACCACAACGGACCAGTCCTCCTCCAGGCCGGGAATGGCCTCCACCTGGGGCCTGGCGCTGGAGGGAAGGACCGTCCCGTCCGGGGCCGCAAGGTCGATGACCGTGGGCTTGTTCCAGGGCCGGTTCCACTCCCCGCCGCCGATGCCGTAGCCGCATGCCTTCTTGGAAGCGTGGCAGGATTCGCAGGACCTGGGGTGGCCGCTGGTGTGGGGGTTGGTGGGGCTCATGTCCAGGCAGAGCTGGCCCTCCTCCCCGCCCCCTTCCATTCCCTTGGGGGTCCGGAAGGCCTTGTTCAGAAGCAGGGGCTTTCCCCCGGGTCCCAGGACGGTGATCACGGGCTGGCAGCCGGGAACGATGGGGGTGACCCGGTTCTCGCCGTTTACGCCCAGGGCCGGATCCTCCCAGCGCAGGTAGGAGCGCTGCTCGAAGACCTTTCCGGGAATCTTCTTGTCGTATCCGCTCTCCTTGTTGTCCGCCGCCCGGGCGGGCTTCATTCTTTCCCGGCCCGCGGCGACCCAG
>CAYQBW010000334.1:0-4219 GCA_964415725.1 uncultured Planctomycetia bacterium | reverse complement strand
ATTCATGCTCGTCTCGGGGGGCCGCGGACCGCCTCCAGGCCGGCCGCGCGGCCCCCCGAGACGAGCATGAATCCCCCGGCCATCACCTCCACCTGGCCGTTGTTCTTCTCGATGGTCTTGGTGTCCATCAGCTTGGCGACGGCCATGATGTGGCGGTCCCTCTCGTCGCGCAGGTCGTTGGCCTTGACCCCCTGGATCTCGATCTCCCCGATCTTGATGTTCAGGTCCGCGATGGCCTGGGCGTGGCGGTTCACTTCCTCCAGGCGGATCCGCACGTCCTGGAAGATGTTGGACTTGACCTCCCCCAGGCGGTTGGAGAGGAGGTTGAAGCCTTCCGCCAGGGATTGCCCGGCCTGGACGACGCCTCCCCGGAGAGCCCGGTCCGAGGGGTCCGGGACCAGGCCCGAGACGGAATTGAAGAACCCGGACAGAAGCCCCGAGAGGCCGGAGTCACCGGGTTCGGCGTAGATGCCCTCGATTTCCTTCAACCGTGAATAGTTGATGGAAGCCTTCCCGAAGAAACCCGTCTGGGTCCGTAGGCGGGCCAGGAGGGACTCGTCGGTGACCCGGCGGATGGTATCGACCTGGACCCCCGTCCCCACCTGGAAGCCCCTCTGGAGAGTGATGGGGGCCGTGGCGGAGAGAAGGAGATCCTGGCGGGAGTATCCCGGGGTGTTCACGTTGGCCACGTTCTGGCCGATGGTCCGGAGAGCCAGCTGGGAAACCCGGAGCGCCCTCAGGCCCGTGTAGAAGCCCATACCGTAACTCATGGATCCTTCTTCCTTCCTTTTCAGCCCCTCGTGTCCAGGAGCGAGATCCCGGGGCCGCTCCCGTGCCCGCTTCCCGCCGGGGCGATTCCTCTTTCCTGGAAGGCCTTTCCGATGGAGAGGAGGAGGCCCTGGTGGAACCGGGCCGCCTCTTCCAGGAGTTCCTTCCCCACGGCGGCCTCCACCCCGGCCTCCCGGGCGGCCTTCTTCACCCGGGCGCCCGCGGCGGCGAGCCTTTCCCCCGCCTCCCGGGACAACAGGGGGCGGAGGGTGGAGACGTTGATCTCCCCGTGGCGGAGGCCCGTGAGGGAAGAAATGCGGTCGAGGAGGACTGCCCGCCGCTTGTCCCTTTCCCCCCGGACCTCCGCCAGTTCCTGCCACCCCTCCAGGGCCTTCCGGAGGGCGCTTCCGTCCCCCGAGACCAGGGCCTTCCTCTCCCGCTTCAAGCGGGCGGCCGCCTCCTCGAGGAAGGCCGCTTCCTCCAGGAGGAGGGCCACCATCCTCCCCGCGAGGGTTTCCAGGTCATCCATGGGAGACCTCCTTTTTCCTGCCGGCGCAGGCGCGGGTCTTTCCCGCGGCTTCTCCATCCTTCTCGACCCAACCGTGGCGGACCCAGTCCTCCACGAGGCGGTCCGCCAGTCCCAGGCCGGGTCCCTTCTCCGCCAGGCTCCTGGAGAGCATGGAGACGAAGAGCCCTTCCTGGACCTGGGACCCCGGGGAGTCCCCGAAGAACCCGCCTCCCGCCTCGGCCTTCTCCATCCTCTGGAGAAGGAGGTTCAGAAAGAGGGCCTCGAATTGCCCCGCCACCTTCCGGGCCTCCCGTATCCCGGGCTTCCCGCGGTAGGTTTCGGTCTTCCGCACAGGGGCGAAGGCGTCGATTCCAAGTCCCGGAAAGAGTTTCATCACATGATCTCCAGTCTGGCGTGAAGGACCCCGGCCCGGCTCAGGGCCTGGAGGATCTCGATGATGTCCCTCGGGGACGCGCCCAGCTGGTTCATGACTTCCGCCACGTCCGCCAGGCTCGCCCCCCCCTTGATGAGCATGAAGTTGTTTTTCCCTTCCACGGCCTCGATGCTGGTCCTGGGCAGGACCGTGGTCTCGCCCTCGGTGAGGGAGCTCCTGGGCACGGCGATGGGGTTCTCCGTGACCGTAATGGTCAGGTTCCCCTTGGCCAGGGCGCACTTCCCGATCCGCACGTGCTGGCCGATGACGATGGTGCCCGTCCGTTCGTTGATGACCACCTTGGAGGGGCCGCCCACCTGGACGGGAAGGTTGACGAGCCTGGCCATGATCTCCATCAGGTTGGCCGGGTCCTTCTGGGCCTCGGTGAGGTGGATCCGGACCAGGCCCGGGTCCACGGGCACGACCCTTCCGGGAAAGAGGGTGGAGATGGACCGGGAGATGTTGACCGCTGTGTCGAAGGCGGGCCTCAGAAGGCGGATCTCCAGGTCCCCCGTGGGGGTCAGGATCCGCATGGGGATGGTCTTCTCCACGATTCCCCCGCCGGGGATGTGCCCGACGGTAGGGTGGTTCCGGATGAGCTTGGCGGCGTTTCCCGTGGAGGCGAAGCCCCCGATGCTCACCGGGCCCTGGGCGACCACGTAGACCTCCCCGTCGATGCCCTTGAGGGTGGTGAACAGGAGTTCCCCCCCGAAGAGGCTCGTAGCGTCCTGGATGGCCGAAAGGGTGATGTCCACCCGGTCGCCTTCCCTGAGAAAGGGGGGAAATTCGCAGGAGACGCTGACGAGCGCCACGTTTCCCGCGGCGAGCTGGCCGGCGTCCACGTTGATCTTGTTGAAGGCCAGGAAGGAGGCGAGCCGGGCCCGGGTTGCGGCGTTGCTGTCCCCCGTCCCGCTGAGGCCGACCACGATGCCCACACCCATCAAGTGGTTGGCCTGGACGCCGTTGATGGACGCCACCTCCTGGAGGCGGACCACGTCCTGGGCGCCCAGGAGGGGCCCGGAAACCGCCAGGGCCGCCGGGAGAATGATGCTGTTCAGGCGCATTTCTCAACCTCCTAGAAGGGCCAGAAGAACCAGATCGCCGTGTGGATGATCTCCGCCACGGGGCCGCGGCTCGTGGTTTGCCGCCCGCCGCCCGAGGCCTCGATGGCGATCCGGGCGTCGGCCACCTGGTCGCTCCGGATGGTGTTGTCCGATTTCACGTCCCTGGGCCGGACGATGCCGGAGATCCGCAGGACCCGGACCTCGTCGTCCACGACGATCTCCCTCTTTCCCGAAACCACCATGTTTCCGTTGGGGAGAGTATCCACCACCATCACGGCGATCCGGGCCTCCACCTCCTGGTCCCGTTCCTGCTTGTTGTCTCCCTTGAAGGTCTGGGATCCCTTGAGGTTCACCTCGGGCAGGGGCGTCTGGAAGGTCTTGGGGGTGATGGTGTAGGCCTGGAGCTTTGCGTAGAGGGTGTTCTCCTGCTTGCGGTCGGTCTTGTCCTGGGCCTTGGTCTTGTGGTCCTCCTTGACCACGATGGTGAGGATGTCCCCGATGTTGCGGGCGATGATGTCCTCGATGGGGGAGATTTTTCTCCGGGCCTTCTTCCAGAGGGACTGCCCCGGAAGGGCGGGGGCCCAGCCCGCCGCCGCGAGAAGGAGAAAGATCACGGGAACCGTCTTTTTCATCGCGCACCTCCGCTGGAAACCGCTTCCACCACCCCCACGCCCACGACCTTGCCCTGGACGACCCGGCGGGAGGAGGGATTCATGACCATGACCAGTTCTCCAAGGGACCCTCCCGTCCGGGCCACGCCTTTTACGGTGATCCGGAGATTTCCCCGGACGGCCACCATGGTGACCAGGTCGCCTTTCCGGACGAGTTCGGGGTTCTTCAGGTCCATGAGCCGGAGGACCTCCCCCGAGGAAAGCATCCGGGCCGCCACCTTCCCCTTGACCCGGGAGAGGTCGTCCAAGGGGGTGCCGAAGAAGCGGGAGACGTCCACGCGCTTGAGCGCCACCTTGCCCCGGTCCAGGGGTTCGCCCCGCCGCAGGGGGGCCAGGGTGACCAGGACCTTCCGGAAACGCCGGAGCCGGAAGGCCACGGGCACGGTTTTCACCGTTTCCCCGTCCACCCGGATGGAGACGTCCAGGACCGCCTGGTCCCTGTCCATGCGGCCGTGGCGAAGGACGGCCGTGAGATCCACGCCCCGCCGGCCCGCAGGGACCCGGCAGGCCCGGGCGTGGCGGAGGATGGACCACTCCACCTCCTCCTTTTCCAGCCGGGCCGCCGTGGCCCTGAGGACCAGCTCCGCCGCGTCCTCGATCTGGTCGGCCGTGACAAGCACGCATCGGGACCGGATCTCCGTCTCCGGAGACCCGGCGAACCGGATCCCGGCCGGATCGATGCCCGCCTCCCGGATCGCCTCCTCGATCTCCTCCCTGCGGATCACCTTCAGCCAGCCCTCGGCGGGGGGCGGCCCAGGTCGGCGTCGAGAAGGCG
>CAYQBW010000333.1:0-4220 GCA_964415725.1 uncultured Planctomycetia bacterium | reverse complement strand
TCTCCAGGCTGCTCCGCCGGCGGAGACCTTCGTGCTTTTCGGCACCAGCCACGCCGGCGGGAGCTCTCCCCTGATCCCGACGCGCAAGGATTTCGAGACCCCTTTGGGGAGGGTGGAGGTGGACCAGGAATTCCTGGACCCCCTTTTGGCCGTGCTGGGCGAGCGGGCCCGGGGGGAGGAATTCCTCCACCGCAACGAGCACTCCCTGGAGTTCCAGGTGCTCTTCCTCCAGGCCCTCTTTCCGGACCGCCCTTTCCGGATCGTGCCCCTGCTGACCGGCCCCCTCGCCCCGGGTGAGGATGGGACGCCCCGGGGCCGGGAAGAGGTGGAGGCGCCCCTTCGGGTCCTCCTGGAAGAAGCCCGGCGCCGGGAGGGAAAGATCACCTTCGTGGCCGGGGCGGACCTGGCCCACCTGGGGCCCCGTTTCGGGGGGGACAGGCCCCTTGAGAAGGCCGACCTGGAGGACCTGGCCCGCAAGGATCGGGCCACCCTGGAGGCCGCCGCCGGGGGAGACGCGGAAGCTTTCTACAGGGACGTGGCCGGGGATGGGAACGCCCGGAACGTGTGCGGTCTCTCCCCCATCTATTTCCTCCTGCGGTGCCTGGAGGGCCGGAAAGGGGAGATCCTGGGCTACGAGCAGGCCGCCGAGGAAGACGGGAGCCAGGTGGTCTCTTTCGGGGCCCTTCTTTTCCGCGATCCCTTCTGATCCGGCTCCGCGGGGCGGCCCCTACAACAGGTCCAGGGCGGCTTCCACGACCTGGTCGGGCGTAATGCCCCGCATGCAGGGATGGTCCTCGAAGGGGCAGGTCTTGAAATGGCAAGGACCGCAATCCACCTCCCTGCGCAGGACCCTGGCCTCTTCCAGGTGCTTGGCCGTAAAACCCGGGTGGGTGGGTCCCATGACGACCACGTGGGGAACCCGGAAGGCCACGGCCGCGTGGCGGGGGCCGGAATCGGTGGTCACCATGAGCCGGGCCCGGCGCACCACCGCTTTGAGGGGACCCAGGCGCACCAGGGAAGGCCCCACTGCCGGCAGAAGGACCTCCTTTCCCCCTTCCCCGGCGATCCTCTGGGCAAGGTCCTGTTCCCCCCGGGCAGGCCCGCTGAGGACAACCCCCCGGATTCCCAGGGCCCGGTGAAGACGGCGGCCGGCGGCGGCCATGGATTCCGGCGGCCAGAGTTTGCTCGCCCCGTAGGCCGCCCCCGGGTTGAGGAGGAAGTAGGACTCCCCCTCCCGGAGACCCAGGGACAGGAGGACCCTCCGGGCCTCCTCCTCTTCCCCGGGAAGAACGGCCAGCCTGGGCCGGGTATCCGGCACGTGCACCCCCACCAGGGAAGCCAGGTCGGCGTAGAAATCCCCCATGTAGCGGGGGACTCTCCTGGGCTCTTTCCCGATTCTTCTGGGGCGCGCCTCCTCATGGAGGCCTCCCGTAAGGAAGAAAGACCGGCCCCGCAAGGTTCCCAGCCGGCGGGGGATTCCGGCGAGCCAGGCCAGAAGGGCCGTCTCCTGGGACCTGGGAAAGAGAAGGACCCCGTCGTACCGGCCCTGTTTCAACCTGCGGACTTCCCGGAAGAGCTCCGCCGGCGATCGAGGTCTGCCGGCGGGAAGGAGGTTTCTTCCCGAAGAGAGCCCCGCGAGCAAGGGAAAGAGGTGGGGCCTCAGCGCCACGGTCAGCCCCTCTCCGAAATGCTCCGCCAGGGCCTCCAGGACGGCCGTGGCCATGATCACGTCCCCTACCCAGTTTGGGCCCCGCGCCAGGAGGGAACTCCCCCGGGGAAGGACGCTTCCTTCCCCTTTTCCGGGGAAAGTGTCCCTTTTCCTGCGTTGCGTAGGCGCCCCGGGGGCTATAGGATCGGGTTTCTTTTCCGACAAGCTATCTCCACACACTCGACCGGGAAGGCCCAGATGGTCACCAACATCGTCCTCGACCGTCTCTGTGATGAGTTCGACAACGACCGGGAAAAGATCGGAGCCCTCCTGGAGCTCCTTCTCTCGGGCGCCTCTCCGCTTTTCATCGCACAGTACCGAAAAGAGGCGACTGGTTCCATGCCCCTCTCCAGGATCCTGGAGATCGAAAGGCGTTTTCGATTCCTCGATCTTCTGGAGCGGCGCAAGAAGCGTTTCTTCGAAGCCCTGGAGAAGAAGGGTGTGGAGATCGACCCGGAGCAGGCCCGGGCCATCCGGGAGACCTTCGACCCGGCCCTCCTGGACGACTTGATCCGGCCCTTCGGCGTCCTTCCCTCCAAGGGCAGGAAGGGCTCCCGCAAGGGAAAGGGCGAGAAGCGGACCTATGCCCGCGTGGCTCCCCTGGTGGCCAAGATCGAGTCCGGGGACCTGGGGAGCCAGACCCTGGTGGAGGCGGCGAGCGAACTGGTGGACGCCCAGGGAGGCCTGCCCGACGCGGCGGCCGTCCTGGAGGAAGCGGCCCAGTCCCTGGCCCAGAAGGTTGCCGAGGACCGGGAGATCCGGGCCAAGGCCCGGGAGCGGCTCCGCCGGGGCGTGCTCCATGCCAAGGCCGTGGAGACCCGCAAGAAGGGCGGGGAACGTTTTCTTGCCATGGCGGGGCTCAGGGAACCGATCTCCCGGATCCCCTCCACCAACCTTCTCACCCTCCTGGCCGGGGCCCGGGAGGGGTTCCTGAAGCTGGAGATCCTGGTGGACCAGATTCCCCTCCTGGACCACCTGGAAAAAACCTACTTCCCTTTCCTCTCCAAGACGGGGGGGGAGTTGAAGCGTTTTCTCCAGGACGTGCTCCGCAAGGCCCTGGTCGAGGAGATTCTCCCCGAGTGCCAGGAAGCGGTCCTGGAGGAATTGAGGGAGCGTTGCGCCCGGGACGGATTGAAACCCCTTCAGGCGAAATTGCGCTCCCTCCTCATGGCTCCGCCTTTTCCGGGGCAGACGGTGATGGCTGTGGAGCCGGGACCGCCTTCCCGGGGCCACAGGATGGTCGTGGCCAGCCCGGACGGAAGTTTTCTCGACGACGGCCTCTTCCGCCTGGATACGCCGGAAAAGGTGGAAGAGTCCAAGGCCAAGGTGAAGGAGTTCATGGAGAAATGGGGCGTCACCTTCATCGCCCTGGCCCCTTCCCGGGGCGACACGGGAGGGATCAAGGCCTTCCTCAGGGAGGTGATCGCCGGGATGGAGAAGAAGATCCCCCTGGAACTGGTGAACGACGCCGGCGCCCGGAGCTGGGCGGCCGGTCCCGGGGCCAAGCAGGAGCTCCCCCACGTGGAACAGCCCGTCCGGGCCGTCCTCTCCCTGGCCCGAAGGGTGCTGGATCCCATCTCGGAATACCTGAAGATCGATCCCATGGTGCTGGTGGGAGGCGCGCGGGGGATGGATCTTCCGCCCAAGCTCGTGCGCTCCGCCCTGGACGAAGTCGTGGAATCCTGCGTGGCCCTCGTGGGCCCCGACGTAAATTACGCTCCCCAGGAAGTCCTGGCCAAGGTCCCCGGGCTGGATTCCAGGCTGAGCCGGGACCTGGACAAGAGGAGGGCCTCCTCTCCCTTCAAGAACCTGGAAGAACTCCGGGAGGTGGAGTCCATCGGCGAGAGGGTCTTCCGCAATTGCGCCGGTTTCCTCCGGCTCCACGGGGGAGACAATCCCCTGGACGTGACCCAGATCCACCCGGAGCGATACGAACTCGTGGGGCGGATGGCCCAGAAGGCCCAGGTCTCCGTGGCGGACCTTTTGGGCAACAAGGAAAAGCTCGAGTCCCTTCCCCTGGAGGAATTCGTTGGAGGCGACGTGGGGATGCCCACCCTCCGGGACATCGTGGACCAGCTCCTGGCCCACGGGGTGGATCCCAGGGGGGTCTTCGAACCCCTGGAGCCTCCCGAGGGGGTGAAGGAACTGGGTGACCTCCAGGTGGGGATGAAACTCAAGGGACGAGTGACGCGGATCACCGATTTCGGGATCTTCGTGGACGTGGGCGTGGAGCCCGAGGGACTGGTCCATGAGAGCAGGATTCCCGAGCCCGAAGGGGGTGGATCCCCCCTGGAGCATTTCGTCCTGGGGACGCTTGTGGAGGTTCGGGTGGTCCACGTGGACACGGCCCAGCGCAGGCTCGCCCTCAGCATGCTTCCCGAGGGGGCCGCTCCGCCCAGAAAGCGGGCCCAGGGCCGCTCCGGGGGGCGGGAACGGGCCGGCGAGGAAGAACGCCGCCGGCCCAGGCGCCCCAGGGGTGGAGAACGGCGCGGAGGCCGGGACCGGGAGGACC
>CAYQBW010000332.1:0-4227 GCA_964415725.1 uncultured Planctomycetia bacterium | reverse complement strand
GCCGGCACCCGAGCCCGTCGTTCCCGGCTGAGGGTTGATCTTTCCCCTTTCCACGCCACCTCGACACATAGGTTCTGCAGAAGACCCAATCTTCCCAGTCTCAGGCGCGGAAAGCCTTGGGCCTTCCGCGCCAGCGGAATCACGGGCGCTGGAATTCCACTTCGCCGAGTTCGTATCCCTTTCTCAGGGTTCCGGCCGGGAAGGGGCGGGGCGGCATGGGCCGCTCGGTCGTGCAGGGCCGGACTTGGTGGAAGGCGATCTCCACCCCGGCGGGCCGGGTCGACGCGTAGAGCCAGACCCTGGCCTTGCAGGAAACCTCCGCGCCCGCCTTGGGCGCGCCCCCCCGGACCCGGACCGTGTGGGCCCCTGTAGAGACGGGCAGGGTGATCCAGATCCACCGGCCCCGCTTTCCCTCCCTGTGGAAGGAAGCGGGCTTGCCGTCGAGAAGAACGGAAAGGCCCTTCCTGCCCCGGAGAGGCCCCCGGTAGGGATCGAGGAGCACCGCCAGCATGGGGTCCCCGGCGGAATCGTCCAGGTCGAAACGAACTTCCATGTCCAGGCCCGGGCCCTCTCCGCGCAGGGCCACGATGGAGGAGCGGACCGGGTAGGTCTCCCGGGTCCGGGGGAAGAAGAACGCGGAAGGGGGAACTTCCTTGCCCTCCACGACCAGGCTCTTCACCCGCCCCGGGTTGAGGAGGGAGGCCCTCGACCCTGCCTGGAGGACCCGGACCACGTAAGGGTCGCCCTTGGGGCGGACCACATCGAAGACCGCGTCCGCCAGGAGGGGACGGTCCACGGAGTCCATGGGGTAGACCTCGTAGACCGCCGTCTCGTATCCATCGAGAGGAATCTCCAGGGAGGCCCCGGCCGCGTAGAGGTCGGGCAGGATATACCTGGTGGGGTAGACCCTTTCCACGACAAGCGAGGCCGCCTTCCCGTCCAGGCCGAAGGCGGGATCCAGCTTCACCCGGATCTTCCCGGCCCGAAGGGACGGATTGCGGAGGGCGAGGATGCCGCGGTTCCCGGCGAAATGGGCGTACCCGTAAGGCTCGCCCGCCCCCGGGTCTCCGCCGATCATCTCGGTGTTCCTGAGCACGGGAAACCGGTTTTTGGCCCACCGGATGGAGTCTCCCAGGGCGCGCCACTCCCCGTCGGAAAGCAGGTCGGGGGAAACGTAGAGCTCCCACATGGAAACGCCCCGGGCGAAGTAGAGGAGGGCGTTGTTGGTGAACTTGTCCAGGGGCTCCGCCTCGCCGCCGAGTTTCTGGAGGGTCCCCTTGATGATCCCGTGGGTCATCATGTTGGAGATGGGGAACCAGACCTTCTTCTTGTGGAAGTCCTCGTAGAGGACGATGTCCCGGTAGGTCATGGCCGAGTCCCTCTTGCTCCAGGAGGGAACGTCCGAAAAACCGTAATCACCGCCCTGCATCCAGATCTGGTTGGAATACTTGAGCCACCAGGGGCTGAGCCAGGTCCCGGAGGTGATGTTGAGGTAGACATCGGGATTCGCCTTCCTCACGGCCCGGCAGAGATCGATGACGCTCTCCAGGACGGCGCGCCTGGAATAGATCCCCACGGCGTGCCCGTGGCCGGGCTCGCTGCAGGAGAACTGGATGCCGTCCCACTTGTAGTAGCTCACGCCGTCCTTCTTCACGAAGTCCACGACCCGTTTCTTGAAAAGCGCGTGGTAGTTTTTTCCCGCCAGGCAGAGCTGGTCGCCCACCACCTCGTAGCCGTGGTCCTTCATCCATTGGACACGCCAATTGCGGTGCGAATACCCGCCGATGGGCCCGAACCAGATCCCCAGCGACGACCCCAGGGAGGCAAGCCTCCTGGAGATGGGAAGGAGGCCGTTCGGGAACTGCTTCTTCCTCAAGACCCAGTCGCTCTTGTAGACATCCCACCCGTCGTCCAGGACGAAGGCGTCCAGGTGGATGCCGTATTTCTTGATCATGTTCTTCTCGAACAGGTCGATGATGCGCAGGGTGTTCTTCTCGTTCATCACGTGGCTCTGGTCCTTGACCATGACGGGAGCCCTCAAGTCATACCAACTGTTGTAGAGGGTATAGGGCCTGACCGGCGCCACCCGGACCCATTCCAGGTAACGGAAGAACCAGTATTTCACCCTGTTGTCCGGGGTGAGCCCCAGGACCGCCCAGTCCGAGGCGATTCCCTTCTTTTTCACCCGCCTCCCGATCCACTCCGAACAGGTGACCCGGGCCGTCCCCAGGTGGGAGAAGAGGGTGTTCCGCGATCCCGGATACTCCAGGCCGAAGAAGGCGCCGAACTTCCCGTAATCCACCGCCGCGGGCTGGCCGAAGTCCCCCTCCTTCACCACCTTGAAGCCCGCGGAAATCCTGGAATCCACGGGCGAGATCTTCCTCAAGAAGTGCAGGCCCAGCCGGTCGTCCCGGACCACCAGCCTCTTTGCGGCGAAAAAGGCGCCCTCCTTCAGGCGCCACGTGATCTCCAGGAGAAAGGGCCCGCGCCGGGACCGGAAGAAGAGGGAGAGATCCTTCGCCCCGCCGGGGCCGTCGCCCCGGGCCGACCCCTCGTAACGGAAGTCCCCGGCCCTGAGGACGACGGGATTGTCGGCGTTGTATTTCTTCCCCGGCGCGTGCCAGCCCGTCCACATGAAGTCCAGGGCGAAGTCCCCGTCCGTCTCCAGGACCGCCCCCCCCGGGGCCTTCCCCTTCCCGGGATAGCCCACCAGTTCCAGCCTCTCCCCGGCCAGGGAGCCGTCCCGGACCACCACCTGGAGGGCCGCGATCCCGTTGGAGATCCGGAAAGTCCTCTCCGGGCTCTCCTGGGCTTGGGAAGGAAAGAAAGAGACGAGGGAGAAAGTCAGGGAAAGAAGGAAAAGGCCGGGGATTCCCCTACCGGCCTGGCCGGGATTCCGTTTCATCTCGCAGGTCCTCCAGTAAAAGACGTCCACCCCATGCTTGGTCGGGGGCCCGCCGGGCGGAGCCCGGCGTTTCGAGGGAACCCGAGGAAAAAGAAGAAAGCAAGGATCTTTCCCCCCGGCTATCCTGGGGCCCCCCTGGAGCGGACCCGGATGAAACGGGAGGCAGGCGATGGACCGGAGAAGCTTCCTGAAAACCCTGGGCGCCGGGGCGGTCTCCCTGGCCCTTCCTTCCTGCGCTTCCCTCGGGGAAAGAAGGGCGGGACGCCGGCCCAACGTGGTCCTGTTCCTGGTGGACGACCTCGGCTGGCGGGACCTGGCCTGCACGGGGAGTCCCTTCTACGAGACCCCCAACATCGACCGGCTGGCACGGGAAGGAATGCGTTTCACCAACGCCTACGCCTCCTGCCCGGTCTGCTCCCCCACGAGAGCCAGCATCATGACCGGGAAATATCCGCCCCGGGTGAACATCACCGACTGGATCCCGGGGATGCGCCCCAGGAACCGGAAACTCCTGGGCCCGCCCATCTCCCGGCACCTGGCGCTCAAGGAAGTCACCATCGCCGAGGCCCTGAAACAAGCCGGCTACAAGACCTTCTTCGCCGGCAAGTGGCACCTGGGAGGCAAGGGCTACTACCCCGAAAACCAGGGCTTCGACACCAACATCGGGGGATGCTCCTGGGGCTCTCCCCACGGCGGATACTACTCGCCCTACAGGAATCCCCACATGAAGGACGGCCCCAAGGGGGAATACCTGACGGACAGGCTGACCAGGGAATCCCTGAAGTTCCTGGACACCGTGGGGGACCGGCCCTTCTTCCTGGACCTCTCCTTCTACGCCGTCCACGCGCCCATCCAGGGGTGCAGGCGCTTCATACCCCATTTCAAGAAAAAGGCCGACGCCCTGCCTCCCCTGAAAGGACCCGCCCAGATCCCCGAACACGAAGGTCACACCAAGGTCCGCCAGGACAATCCAAAATACGCCTCCATGATCAAGGCCGTGGACGAGGGGGTGGGCAGAATCCTTGCGAAACTCAAAAAACTGGGCCTGGAGAAGAACACCGTGGTGATCTTCACCTCCGACAACGGGGGCCTCTCCACCTTGAGGAAGCGGGGCTACCCCACGAGCAACCTTCCGCTTCGGGCCGGGAAGGGCTGGGCCTACGAGGGCGGAATCCGGATCCCCTTGATCATCAAGGCCCCGGGCGTCACCCGGCCGGGGACCCTCTCGAAGGAACCCGTCATCAGCATGGACCTCTACCCCACGATCCTGAGCCTTCTCGGCCTCCCCCTCCGCCCCGAGCAGCACGAGGACGGCCTGGACC
>CAYQBW010000331.1:0-4227 GCA_964415725.1 uncultured Planctomycetia bacterium | reverse complement strand
TCTTCCACCCCGGGATTACCCTTGCCTAGGTTCGGATTTATGCAGAAGACCCCGTTTTTTGGGGGGAGTAACCCCGGTCAAAGGGGTTCGAGGCCCCGGGAGCGGGCCCATTTCCGGAAAGCCCGGGCGCGCTGGCGGAAGTTGAGGTAGGCGTCGAAGGAGGAGAAGGCCGGCGAGAAGAGCAGGGTCCCCTCGGGGGAGGCGGCGGCCAGGGCCTTCTCCAGGGCCTCCTCCAGGGTCCGGGAGAGGGTGGCGCGATAGAGGGGCATCTTCTTTCCCAGGACGGCGGCCAGGTCTGGGGCGGCCCTGCCGAAGAGGTGGACCGTGGCTGTCATTCCGGCGGCCGCCTCGGCCAGCGCCTCCAGGGGGGCGCCCTTGCTCTTGCCTCCGCAGACCAGGTGGATCGGGCCGGGTGGAGGATCCATCTCTTCCAATGCCTCAAGGGCGGAAACGGTCGTTTCCGGCGCGGTGGAAACGCCGTTGTCGACGACCAGGACTTTCCCGATCCTGCCCAGAGGCTGGAGGCGGTGCTCCAGGCCCGGGAATTCCCGGAGGGCCCGGGCGGCGCTCCCGGCCGGAGCCCCCCCCAGGATCCCGGCCCCCGCGGCGGCCAGGGCGTTCAGGGCCTGGAACCTGCCGAGGAGGGGGATCTCCCGGGCGGGAAGGATGGGTTCCTCCCTGCCGGAAAGGGCGCTCACCAGGATTTCCTCCCGCATCCCCAGGTGCCCGGGTTCCGGAAGATCCCGGCCGTAGGTTGCCTTCAGGGTCCCAGGCGGCGCCTCCCATGCTCCCGAGACAGGGTCTTCGCGGGAGACCAGGAGGGTTCCCCCGGGGGCGAGAAAGGAGAGCATGCGTTTTTTCGATTCCCTGTATGCGGCGGGGGAGCCGTAGCGGTCCAGGTGGTCCACCCCCACGTAAGTGAAGAGCAGGGTCTGGAACCAGGGGCCCGGCGGGAGGAGGTCGGCCTGGAAACTGCTCACCTCCAGGACGACCCGGTCGGCGGGACGGATCTCCTCGAGGCCGGGTAGAAGCGAAGTTCCCATGTTTCCTCCCAGGAAGGTCCTGAACCGGGCCGCCTCGAAGACGGCGGCCGTCATGGCCGTGGTGGTGGACTTTCCGTTGGTCCCGGAGACCGCCGTCACCGGGGCGGGGCACCTCTCCAGGAAGAGGCCGAGCTCGGAGGTCTCCGGGATTCCCCTGCGCCGGATCTCCCGGCGGATGGGCACCGAAGGGGGGACGGCGGGATTCACCACGACCAGGTCGACCCCCTCCAGGACGGAAGGCGGGTGGCCTCCCAGAACCGTCTCGTACTCCAGGTCCGAGGAGGCCTCCAGGGTGGGGGCGAGCTGCTCGGCCGTCCTCAGGTCGGTGACCCGGACCTTCGCGCCCCGGCGGACCAGGAAACGCAGGGCGCCGGCGCCGCCGCCGAATCTTCCCAGGCCCAGAAGGAGAACCCGCGCCCCGGAAAGTTCGCCCTTCACCCCTAGTCCACCCTCTTTCTCGACAGCTCCAGGGCCCGGTCCGTCATGGCCTTGATCTCTTCTCTTCCCGGTTCGGGGATTTCTTTCTTCCGGGCCGAAGGCAGGGTCAAGTAAAGGACGCGGTCCCGTGAGGTGAAGAGGGCCAGGCCCAGGTCCAAGGGGAAGTCCAGGGGGAAGATCCAGCCCGGAGGGCCGGGGCGGAGGTCCAGGAGGAAGGTCCGGGCTTCCCGGCCCGGGGCGGTGAGGAGAAGCTCCCGGGTCCCCGGGTAGACCCCCTCCACTACGGCCGGTGTGGCGCCGATTCTCCGCCCGTCCAGGAAGACTTCCGCCTTGGGGGGAGTACTCTCGATCGTCCAGGTCGGGCCTTTGCAGGAAGGAAAGAGAAAAAGGAGAAGCCCCAGGAAGGCGGGGACGGCCCGAAGGCCGGGGAAGGGAAGGAAAGAAAATGGCGGAGAGGCCGGGATTCGAACCCGGGGAGGAGCAGGATAGCCCCTCAGCAGATTAGCAATCTGCCGCCTTCGGCCGCTCGGCCACCTCTCCGCGCCGGCGTTTTCGCGAGGGGAGCATTCTAGCCTTCCCCCCTTGCGGGGCAAACCATCCCCTCTTTCGGTAGGTCTGGCGGAGGGAGAGGGATTCGAACCCCCGGACCCTTTCGGGTCAGCGGTTTTCAAGACCGCCGCCTTCGGCCGCTCGGCCATCCCTCCGCCCATGGACATGTCAAAAACCCTTGGTGGCTGCCTCGACCACTTGCTCGCTCGCCAGGATAGGGACCTGGAACTGGATGGAGAGGGCCAGGGCGTCGGAGGCCCGGGAATCCACCTCCACCACGGCCCCATCCAGGCGGCGGAGCACGAGTCGGGCATAGAAGGTGTTGTTCTTGAGTTCGTTCACCACTACGTGCAGAAGTTCCGCCCCAAGAGCCCGGATCGTCCCTCCCAGGAGGTCGTGGGTCATGGGCCGGGGGGTGGGGATGCCCTTGAGTTTCCGGTCGATCTCCACGGCCTCGAAAATCCCGATCACGATGGGAAAGGTGCGATTGCCGTTCTTTTCCTTGAGGAAGACGAGCTGCCCGTCCCTCCCCTCGAAGATCAGGATCCTGCTGATTTCCATCTCGATCATGGCCGGCTCCGGTGCATGCATTCTTGGCGGGGGGGCCCAAAGGGTCAAGGCGAGCGGGTTGCCCCTTCTTTCGCCGGAGGTTTATTCTCGCCTCTAACTCTTTTCTTTCCCGTCCCCCCAAGGAGGGTTCCATGGAGCGCGTCCAGTTGATTCCCGGCCTTCCTCCCAGGCCCAGGGAGGGGCACAAGGGAACCTTCGGGACCGTTCTCGTGGCGGCCGGGAGTCCCGGAATGGCGGGGGCCGCGGGCCTTTGCGCCCGGGCCGTCCTTCGCTCGGGCGCGGGGCTCTGCAAGGTGGCCTGCCCCGAGCCGGCCCAGCCCCTGGTGGCGGTGATCGCTCCGGGCGCTACTTCCCTTCCCCTGGAGACGGAAACGGGTTTCTTCCAGGAGGCCCATGTCCAGAGGGTGCTCCAGGAGGCGGCCTCGGCCGGAACCCTGGCCGTGGGGCCGGGCATCGGGAGGGGGCCGGGCCAGGAGAGATTCATGGCCCGGGTGGTCCGGGAGACCACTGTGCCCACCGTGGTGGACGCCGACGGTCTCAACGCCCTGGCAGGGGCGGTCCTGGAGCCTTTGAAGAGGCCCGAAGGCGCAGGACCCCTGGTGCTCACCCCCCACCCGGGGGAGGCGGCCCGCCTCCTTTCTTGCACCTCCAGGGAGGTGCAGAAGGACCGGGAAGGCACGGCCTTGAAGCTGGCCCAGTGGTGCCAGGGTGTGTGCCTGCTCAAGGGAGCGGGAACGATCGTCACCGACGGGGCCCGGGTCTACGTGAACGAAACGGGAAACCCGGGCATGGCCACAGGCGGTTCGGGGGACGTGCTTACGGGCATCATCGCCGCCCTCCTGGCCCAGGGGATGAAGCCCTTCGAAGCGGCCGTCCTGGGGGCCTGGCTCCACGGCCGGGCGGGAGACCTGGGGGCGGCCCGCCTGGGACCCTGGAGCCTCACAGCGGAGGATCTCCTGGAAGACCTGCCCCGGGCCTTCCTGGAAAGAGCCGAATCCCCAGGCGAAAAGGCCTGACATGGCCTGGGCTGAGCTTCTCCTGGTCCCACTCCTCTTTTTCTCCCGGGGAGACCCTCCCTGGAAAGTCCATCCCCTGGCCTGGGCGGAAGCCCACCTGGCTGCGCCGGACCTGAAGGTCCGCCAGGCGGCCCGGCGCTACCTGGCTTTCCGCGCCCGGGATGCCCGGTCGTTCCTGGCCCGGGCCCTGGAGGATCCCAACTGGCGGGTCCGGGAGGGAGCCCTCCAAGCGCTGGCCTGGGCGGGGAACCCCCTGCCCGCGGGGATGGCCGAAGTTCTCTCCAAGGATCCTTCCTGGCCCGTTCGCAGGGCCTTGGCCTACTACCTGGGACGGCGGGCCGAAGGGGCCGGAATCCTGCGGCGCCTGGCGGAAGATCCCTTCCGGGACGTGCGGGCCCAGGCCCTCCTGGGGCTTGGCTTGGAGGGAGCCCTGGAGCCGGGGCGTCTCCTGGCCTTCCTCCAGGCCCGGAGCGAAGCAGAGCGGCAGGCCGCCCTCAGAACCCTGGTTTTCGCCTCCCAGCAAATCAGCCTCCCCAGGGCGCCCGGCGAAAGAGGTGGGTCCCTCCGCCGCCGCGTCCTGCGGGCCCTGGCCCTCAGGCCCCAGCCCGGAC
>CAYQBW010000330.1:0-4234 GCA_964415725.1 uncultured Planctomycetia bacterium | reverse complement strand
GTGGAGGAGGAGTCCTCCACGGGAAGGGTGGTGGACCAGATCGAAATGGTCGCCGACTCGCGCCAGGGGCTTTTCATGCTGGACCGGGAGCTGGGAGCCCGGGGCAGGCAGGGCTGAGGGCGGGAAGGGGAAATCCTCCCCTTCTTCCCGTGGTTTAAAGAGACCGGTCTCCGGGGCTTCCGGGGCCGGTCTCCTTTTTTCCTGAGAGGTGTTGTGATGCAGGGTCCCTTCAAGGCCGTCCCCTTGTCCGACCGGGTCTTCTGGGTGGGAGCCGTGGATTGGGCTCTCCGGAACTTCCACGGTTACGCCACCCCGGGAGGCACGACGTACAACGCCTTCCTGGTGCGGGGTGAGAAGAAGACCGCCCTTATCGACACCACCAAGAAGGCCTTCCAGGATGAACTCCTCTCCAGGATCGCCTCGGTGATGGACCCGGGAAAGATCGACATCATCGTCTCCAACCACGCCGAGATGGACCACTCCGGGTGCCTTCCCGAGGTGGCGGCCCTGGTGAAACCCGAGAAGATCCTGGCCTCCGAGCCGGGGGTCCAGGCCTTGGCCGCCCACTTCGGCCCCGATCTCCGGGTCCAGGCGGTGAAGGACGGGGAGGCCCTGGACTTGGGCGGGCTCACCCTGCATTTCACCACCACAAGGATGCTCCACTGGCCGGAGAGCATGGTGACCTGGAGCCCCGAGGAGCGGATCCTCTTCGCCCAGGACATCTTCGGAACCCACCTGGCCACGTGCGAGCGTTTCGACGACCAGGTGGACAAAAGCCTCCTCGACTGGGAGGCGGCCAAGTATTTCGCCAACATCCTCATGCCCTACGCCGTGATCGTGGCCAAGGGGGTGGAGAAGCTGAAGAGCCTGGGCGTGAAGTGGAAGATCCTGGCCACCGACCACGGGCCCCTCTGGCGGAGCAGGATCGACGAGATCCTGGAGAACTACCTGCTCTGGTCGGAGCAAAGACCCACGAAGAAGGCGGTGCTCCTCTACGAAACCATGTGGGGAAGCACCGAGAAAATGGCCCGGGCCGTCGCGGCGGGGCTGATCGAGGGAGGGGCTTCCCCCAGGGTCATGCCCTTGAGCGGAAGCCATCGTTCCGACGTGGCCACGGAGGTTCTCCAGGCGGGGGCCCTGCTGGTGGGGGCGCCCACCATCAACGCCGGGATGTATCCATCTCTGGCGGACACCCTCACCTACCTCCAGAGCCTGAAGCCCAAGAACCTGGTGGGGGCCGTCTTCGGCTCCTACGGCTGGGGGCCCGTGGGGGTCAAGCAGGCCCAGGCCAACCTGGCGGTCATGAAAGTAGAGACCGTGGCCGAACCGCTTGCCGTCAAGTTCGTCCCCACCCCCGAGGACCTGATGAAGTGCCGCGACCTGGGCTTGAAAGTGGCCCAGACCCTGGCCTCCAGGCTTTGATTCCTACCAGGCTATGGCCCTCCCATCCCTCCCCGGGCAAAGCCTGACGGGGGAACCCGGAGCGGCCGGTCTCCCCACCATTGATCTTGCGGAAGGCCCATTGGTCCGGGCCAAGGAGTTCGATTACCCCCGGGGAGGGGAAAATCGGGAAAAATTCCTTGACAAGGCCACCGGAGACCCTACGCTTTCTTCTTGTCTTTGCCGGGATGCTCATTTTTCCTGGGAAAAGCACGCCTGACGGATCCTTTCTGGGGAAAGCCGGGCCTTCCTGGCCGGGACACATGGGAAACCCTGGCTCTAGAGAGAGGAGAGTAGCCATGGCACGGGAATTGCTCCTTCCTTCCTTCCTTCCTTCATAACTCCTTTCTGAGGAAGCCTTTCCGGCTCCTTCCCCTTCTCTTCCCCCTTCTTTTCCTTCTCCCCCGGCCCCTTTCCGCCCAGGTGGCCTGCACGGCCGACAAGGGCAAGGGAGGGGCGGCGCCGGGCCACAAGTGCATCAAGGCCCTGGCCCCCAGCATCTCCGTGGAATGGGAAGGCCCCACGACCCAGAACTTGCTCCATTCCATCGTGGAGATTCCGGGAGGCCCGCCCGTTGCCCCTGATGAAACGGAGGTGGAATCCCTCCTTGGCGGGACGGGGACCGTCAGCCTCCAAAGCGGCCAGGAGATCCAGGGGTTCCAGGTGACCACCACGACCGGAAAAGGGCCGGGCGGGGGCTTTACCCTCTGGGGCTGGTATGGATCCAAGTCCAGCTCTGAGCCCTACGCCCAGCTCTTCAAGGGTCCGAAAATGTGGGGGGACCCCTGGAGGGACGCCACCCAGGACTACCTGGACAACCCTCAGCCGGGCCAATCAGTTACTCGAATCTGTCCCTACGGCCTGAAAATCGTAAGCGAGGTGGAAGAACAAGTCGTTCCTCCTCAGAAGGCCAATTACAAGGGAGTTTTGGGGACGAACGACTACAACTACATCTACAGTCCCGCTCCGGACGGGACGCGCCTGGTCTACGAGATCCACAACGACCAGGGGTATTGGTTCCGGGAATTTCCCGATGGATCCAGGTATCAATACGAACCCTTCGACAACCAGTATCCCACCCGGTATGGCCCGAATGGAAACAAGGTCGACCCCGGTCCCTGGTATCGGATCGACCGGATCTACAAAGGTCCATTCGACTCCCCTTACTGGGAGGTCGACTTCCAGTGGAAGGCCGACGGTTCGGACCGGCTGGACAAGATCGTGGACAGCCGGGGCGTGGAATACGCCTTCACCTGGGACGACGGCCTGGGACGTGTGACCCAGATCCTGGTGAGCAACCCTTTACAGCAGTGGAACGGCACCCCTTCTTCTTTTCTCTTCCAGTTTCGATACGACAGCCAGGGCCGGCTCACGTCGGTGATCTACCCCCAGAGGGAGTTCACCTACGACGCGGACCACGACCTGGAGTATGAAGCGGGAGAGGACTACAACGCCTGTCCGGCCATCGGGTTCGCCTACGACGAGGCGGGGGGATACACCCGGATCACGAAGGTCTACAACGAGATCTGGGCGGCGGGGAAATCCCAGAGCCTTCTTTTGCGGGAGACCCTTCTCTCGATTGGGTACGACGGCGCCTACCCCTGGATGGTGACTTCCGAGACGGAAGCGCCCGGGACCTCCTTGGAGAGGGCTCATTCTTTTTCTTATACCATGGACCAGGGAGGCGCGAGCGGGACGCTGACCTGGACGGAGCCCATGGGGGTGACCCGGTATTACGAATGGCAGGAATGGCCGAATGTGGGAGGCGACGAGGGGCACCCCGCCCTCAAGCGATCCGTAGTGAAGGTGAAGAGGACGCCCAGTTCGGACGATCCCCGTTTCCTGGCAGGCGGTCCTGATTACCACGGCACCCTGGTCTGGGAGATCCAATGGGACTACCTGAAGATCACAAAGATCCGGGGCCCCTACGAGGAAGGCAAGGCTCCCTCCCAGCCCTTCCAGATCGAGTGGACCTACGACAGCCAAGGGCGGAATCTTCCCACCTCGGTGACGGTCACCCCCGAGGGAGGGATCGAGAAACCTCTCTCCCGTTTCTGGGAATGGGAGCCCTGGGGGGATCCCTGGGCGCCCTGGGACACATCCTCGGGGAGCAAGAGAAAGGCCTCCCGCCTCAAGAAATACACAGACGCCAAGAACCGGGTCTGGAGCATGGGCATCAGCTTTACCGGGAACCAACCCGACGCCCACCTTGTGACGACCATCACCTACCCCCAGGTGGGCGGATCATCCATGACCTCCCAGATCGAGGAAGACGTGCTGGGGCGGGTGGTGGAGATGGATGAACCCGTCTTCGATGCCTGGAAGGGAGACCCGCCCTACCCCCTGACCCAGGTGAAAAGCAAGGGAGTGGTGGACCTAGCTTACGGCACGAACCCGGCCGACCCGGGATACGGGCTTCTTTCCAAGGTGACCCTCTACAGGGATTCAGACGGCCAGGCGAACCCTTCCTCTCCCCTGGATTTCGCATTCAAGTATACAGGGCTCGGCTACCTGGAGGAGATGACGGCCTACAGCAACATCCAGAACAAGAAGAGGACCCTGAAGCTCGTCTATGACGCCGCCGGAAATGTTAAGGAGGTCTACCTCCCCAAGCCTTCCAACGGCTCGGTCCCGTCCAACCCGGACCTGACTTTCAAGCGGGATCCCTCGGGGAGGGTGCTCGTGACCAGGCGCCGGGCCCTGAAGAAGGACGAAAAGACTCCCTACCCCAACGCGGAGCTGGAGAGCCGGGCCTACTACGACTTCCTTGGGAGGCTCGTGAAGACCCTAACCG
>CAYQBW010000329.1:0-4238 GCA_964415725.1 uncultured Planctomycetia bacterium | reverse complement strand
CCGCTCCAGCAGGTTCAGGGGCGGATAGGCTTCGGCCAGGCCCTCGCCGGCCTGGCGGCTGTGGCCCAGGACCACCCATCCGCCCGGCGCCCGACCCTCCCAACGGGCCAGCCGCTCCAGGAGCGCGGCCCGGCCCGCCTTCAGGAGGACCCGGGCGCCCTTGTAGGAAGAAGTGGTGTCGAAACCCAGGAAGGCCGTCCTCTTTTTCCGCCCTCTCCGGACCTCCAGGTTGGCCGCGGCCTGGAGGTTCGCCTTCTTCACCCCCCCGATTCCGCGGAGGGGATACCAATACTGGCGGACCTGCTTGGTCTCGCAGGGCTGGATCCAGCTGTAGTCGGGCTGGTTGTCCGAGAAGGCCCCGGCCATGAGTTCCGCGTAGGGGCCGTCCCGGTCGGTCAGGACCTTGGTGTCCCAGAGGCTTCCCTGGGGGCTCGGGCCCCATTCCCAGAGCTTCTTTCCCGGGGCCAGGGTGTGGTCGGCGAAGGAACAGATCCCGGCCTCCTTGCCGTGGTCGTACCCGGCGAAGAAGTCCTCCCTGCATCCCAGGACGAAGAAGGAGCCCGGGCGGGGGTGGTTCTTCCACCAGCTCACGTCCACGCCCCGGGTGTAGTCCACGCCCCGGTAGACCTGCCGTGCCACGGGCCAGGAGCAGTAATCGTTCTTGGCATGGTAGACCGTGTATTGGACGCTCGGGGGGAAGATCACCTGGTATTGGCCGTTCGCGTGGACCGCCGCGTTGGCCCAGTAGAGGAAGGAGTGGACCCAGGGGGTCCGGTTGAAGATGCGGACCGTGACCTGGAAGTAGGACCTGCCCGGGAAAAGGGTGATCCCCAGGACCCACCGCATCCGGTGGCGGAACTCCGTCTCTCCCAGCCAGATGGTCTTGCTCCCGTCCGGGTTCTCCCGGAGGGCGAACTCCATGGGCAGGAAGGTGGTGGCCCTGTGGTGGTGGGGGAAGTTCCACTCGATGCCCCCGGAGATCCAGGCACCGAGCATTCCGATGAGTCCGGGCTTGATCACGTGCTGGCGGTAGATGAAGTCGTAGCCGTCCGTCTTGTCCAGGGCCGAGAAGAGCCGGCCGCCGAGCTCGGGAAGGACGCAGAGCTTTACGAATTCGTTCTCCAGGAAGACTGCCTTGTAGGCCCGGGGGACTTTCCTGTCCGTGAGGCGGTCCAGCATGGGATAGGGATAGATCCTTCCCTGGGCGCCTTGGTAGGCCCGTCCCTCGTAGAACCTGGGATTGGGATCGGGCTTCCCCACCAGGTAGGTGGGAATCACAAGGGGCTTCTCCTCCAGCTTCACCTGGGAGGGGAGAGCCCCGGGAAAAAACCACGCTCCGAGAAAGAAGGGAAGGATGGATCTGGGAGAGAGAGAGGGAAGCGTCATGGAACCTCCCGTGGTGAGCCGGGCCCGTTCGGAGGATCGCAAGGATCCCACGTTGCGGGCCCGGCTCCGGCCGGTCAAGGGAGGATGTTTACATGACGTGGACTTTGAGGCCGTTGCTGGCGGAGAACATTCCGTTGGCGGCCCCCGGATCCACCCCGAAGAACTGGAAGAAGGCGTCTCCCGGGTAGAGCGTGGCCGGAACCTGGATCGGCATCCAGTAACTACCTTCCCGGTCGAGAGTGACGAAGAAGGGATAGAGGGTGCCTCCCACGAGCAGGGAGCAGCCGCCGGGAAGGGGCAGGGAGGCCGGGAGGGTCCCGAGGAGAAGGACGCCGCTTCCCTTGGGGAGGCCCCGGTGGACGCGGACGGTCAGGGCCTTTCCGCGGAAGGCCGAGCCCACGGCGGAAACGGTGGGAACGGCCTTTCCCGTGCCCGGACACCCCGTCCCGTAGAGGGAGAAGGACCCGCTTCCGTCGACGGGCCCCACGGCCAGGCCTCCCAGCTTGGGGGTGAGGATGGTCGACTTGTAGACCCAGTCGTCCCGGGAGGCGTCGTACCTGTAGCGGCGGATCCCGCCGGCGTAATGGCTCGCAGCGAACATCTCCTTTCCGTCCAGGCTGAAAGCCACGCAGATGGGGCTGGGAGAGGTAATGGATTTCTTTCTGACCGGGTTTCCCTGGGCATCGAAGGAGAACCTGTAGATCTTGTCCATGAAGACGGCGCAGAGGTAGAGCTCGTCGCCCAGGAATGTCATGTAGTGGAGGCCGTTCTTGTTCTGGGCGGACAAAGCGCCGGCGTATGTGTAGGTTCCGTTGGCGTTTCTCCGGAACCTCCTGACGAGGGTGTAATGGCCCACGAAGAGTTGCTGGTCCTTTTTCCGGATAGCCAGGCCCACCATGATCTTCTTGTCCGGCATCGTGAGGGTTCCGTTGGGGACGGGGCGCCCGAACTTGTCGAAGGTGAAGCGGGAGACGATTCCGCTCTTGTAGTTGGTGCAGAAGAGTTCGCCGTCCACGGGGTTGAAGGCGATCTGGTGGGGGTCGGTGAGACCGTTGCCCCGGATCGGGGGGCCCTGGACGAAGTCCTTTCCGTCACTGCTCATGACGAAGGTCGAGATGTAACCCTTGCCGGTGTGGGAGGCCCGGTTGGCCACGAAGAGTTCGAAGGGGGTGCGGAAGGCCGCGCTGGAGGGGTCGTAAGTCATCTCCCTGGGTATGAAGGAGAGTTTCCGGGGCGCGCTTCCCGATCCCGTGAAGAGGTAACGCTCCACGGGCTGCCAATATCCGTGGTTGGGGGGCGTTTCCGTGGCGATGAGCTGGAAGCTCTGGGCCGGAAGGGTTTTTCCGGGGAACGGGAGGAGGGGGAGGGAGAGAAGAACAAGATGGGGGAACCGCATGATGCACTCCTTTCCTGTGAAAGAGCCGGGATATGGAGAAAACCATCGAGGAAAACCGATTTTACCGGGCCCGTGAAAACAGGAGAAGGAGTTACCTCCAGGCGATTAGGTAGTTGTTAGGTGTTTTCCGCCATCGTGGGGGAAAAGAAAAGGGCCCGGCAAAAGCCGGGCCCCGAACGGAGGAGTCGGAAGATCCGGATTAGAGGCTCATGGCGCACATGTTTGAGAGCTGGATCCGGACGACCTTGAGGGCCGAGTTGGTTTCCAGGACCACGGCCTCGGAATAGAGCCAGGTCCCGGCGAGGACGGCCCTGGCGGGAAGAGGGATGTTGACGGCCGGGGTTTTCCAGGTCCCGTTGGTAAGGGGAGACATGAGGGCGCCCAGGGCCATCCAGGGGCCGCCGAACCCGAGATACCAGTCTCCGTAAGGAGTGGGAATGGGGGTGGCGAGCCTCTTGTCGTGGAGGAAGATGAAGGCCGTCAGGGTGTCCGCCTTGTTGACCTTGTCGTGCTGGTCCACGATCCAGCCGATGTTGTCCAGCCTGCCGGGGGAGGGAAGGCCTTCGGCGTTGTTGATGTCCGGCCACATGGCTCCCATCCCGTATTGCTCTTTCCCCGTGATGGGGTTCGTTCCATGGTGGGGTTTCAAGTCGGTGTTCAGTTTGATGTATCCCCTGAGGATCGGGTCCTTGGTGAGGATGCTGGGATACCAGCACCAGTGCCAGTCGCTCTTGGAAAGGGTGGTGGGTTTCCCGTTTTTGTAGATGACATGGTAGGCCAGGCCCGGGTTGGGAACGCCCTTGCGGGCCAGGACACCCGCCAGGGATCCGGTTCCATGCCTGTTGAGGCCGGCGAACATGGTGTAGTCCTTCGCGCCCTTGTCCGGCCCGAAATGGACGCCGATCCAGATGTTCTTGGTTCCCGGGGGAATGATGTAGGGCTTGGGGAAGTTGTGGTAGTAGGGGCCGACCCATCCGGCCCCGGTCCCCTTCTGGGTGGTGTCCTTGATGGAGTAGAGGGGCTTGCTCTGGATATCCGGCTGTCCGTTCTTGTCGGGCCAGATATTGATGGTCATCGTCTCCGTCGTGGACCGGTCCTTGTCATAGGCGGGGAAGTAGACGCCGTCGATCCTGTGGAAGTTGGCGAAGTGGGTGTAGGGGAAACCCTGGATCACCTCCGCGCCGTGGGTGGTGCTGGTGTAATGGAAGATGTAGATGTAGCCGTCCACCGTGCTGAGCAGGCGGAACCGGTTCAACCCGGTCTGCCCGACCGCGAGTGAGGCCGTGCCCAGAAGGGCGGCGAGAAGGAAGGTCTTTTTCATCATGACGTGTCCTTTCCTCAAGAGAAATGAGCGGGAGAGACAGGAAACAGTAAATCTTGTAAAGTCCGTTCTTCGTTGCCTCGTGAGCGCCCTAGGGAAACACCCGCGGGGATTCATTCTCAAAAGAGGCTGAGG
>CAYQBW010000328.1:0-4239 GCA_964415725.1 uncultured Planctomycetia bacterium | reverse complement strand
CACCATCCCCCTCCCGCCACCACATTCGTGGGGTGTGCGGGGGGGATGGTCACTCGTTTTTTGTAAGGCTTCTGGAAGGCCTGGGGCGCGCAAGTGGCAAGGTCCTAGACCCGGCCGGACCAGAAGAGCCAGGCCATCAGGACGAAGTAGATCGCGAAGAGAAGAAGGCCCCAGCGCCTTCCGATCCTCTTGAAGAACAAAACCGGCAGGAGGACCAGGAAGGACGCCCCCACCACGAGGGCCAGGTCCACCAGGGATTTACCGGGGACGGGAATGGGTGCCGCCAGAGCGGAGGCTCCCAGGATACAAAGCAGGTTGAAAAGGTTGCTTCCCACCACGTTTCCAAGAGCGATGTCCGGGTTCTTCCGGATCGAGGCCAGGAGGGAGGTGGCCAGCTCGGGAAGGGAGGTCCCGAGAGCCACCACGCTCACCGCCACCACCCGCTCCTGGACGCCGAGCCATACGGCCACATCCACCGCCCCCTTGACGGTGAGCTTGGAGCCCAGCCAGAGAAGAAAGAGCCCCGCCAGTGCCAGGAAGCCCGCCACCCCAAGGGGAGTATGCGTCCTTGGGATCTCCTCCTCCCCGGGAAGGGAACCCCGGCTCCTCAGGTTGTAGAGGGTCCAAAGGACCAGGCCCAAAAGGAGGATCGCCCCGTCGGTCCAACCCAGGACCCTCCCCTGGAGCCCCATCCCAAGGGTGAGAAGGGAAACGGCGAAGAGGGCCCCCGCCATGGGCAGGTGTCTTTTCCGATAGACCGGGATCGGGGCGAAGAGGCAGGCTGCGCCGAGAACGAGGAAGACGTTGCAGATGTTGCTTCCCGCCACGTTTCCCAGCGCCATGGCGGGATGGCCGTGGAGGGAAGCCGCCACGGAGACGAAGAGCTCCGGCGCCGAGGTGCCCAGGGCCACCAGGGTGGCCCCGATGACCAGGTCCGAAATCCCGAACCTCCGGGCCACCCGGACCGAACCCCGAAGGAGGAGTTCCGCCCCTCCCGTGAGCAGGGCGAATCCTCCCAGCAGGGCCCCCAGCGAAAGGAAGGGGAAGGAGGCCACCTCAATACTCCTTCTTCACCCTTGGGGTGACCATCCTCTTCTTCAACCAGCGAACCCCGAAAGAATCCACCAGCCCCCGGAGGGCCCGGTTTCCCACGCCGTACTTGGCCCGGCCCGCCGCCCTGGGGCGGTGGTTCACGTCGATCTCCAGCACCGTCCATCCCCGGGCCCGGAAGAGGGTGGGCATGAACCGGTGGAGGCCGTTGAACCGGGGCATCCCCTCCCAGGCCTCCCGCCTGAAGGCCTTGAGCCCGCAGGCCGAATCCACGACCCGGTCACCGGTAATCCAGTCCCGCACCCTGTTCGCCACCCGGGAGCTGACCCGGCGGACCAGGTTGTCCCGCCGCTTCCTGCGGATCCCGCTCACGGCGTCGGCCTTCCCCTCCCGGAGGAGGGAGAGCATCTTCTCCAGGTCCCGGGGATCGTTCTGGAGATCCCCGTCCATCATGCAGAAGTATTCCCCCCGGGCGGCGTCGAAACCGGCGCAGAGAGCCCCCGACTGGCCTACGCACTTCTCCAGCTGGAGGACGCGGAGCCATGGATACCGCTCCTTCCCCGCCAGGAGCGCCTCCAGGGTCCGGTCCCCGGAGCCGTCGTCCACGGCGATCACTTCGAAGCTCCCCATGGGCGGCAGGACCCGGTCCAGCTCGTCCAGGAGGGCCTCCACGTTCTCCTCCTCGTCGTGGAGGGGAATCACCAGGGAGAAGAGGGGGGAGTCTCCGGGAGAGGTCATGACGGGATCCGCAGAAAGAGCCCGAAGACATGCCCGGAACCCAGGGCCATGGGGGTGAGGGGCCGGGCCAGGACCAGCCTGAACCCCTTCTCCTCGGCCAGGGCCCGGACCTCCGAGGTACGCAACGTGTATTTTTCCCGTTTCCTGCCCCCCATCCTGGCCCGGACCCGGCGCGACCAGGCCCGGAAGGAGTGGTGGGAGAACCAGGTGGCGATCACCACCCGGCGTGCCACCCGGAAGGCCTCCTCCAAGTGGAGCAGGCGTTCCTCCTTCTTTTCGAAATGGTGGTTGAGCCGGACCGTGACCAGGCCCTCGAAGGCCCCGTCCTTGAAGGGAAGGTTCAAACTATTACACCGGATATACCCCCAGGCGTCGTTCCCGTTGTCCTCCCGGGAGAGCCTGAGCATGTGGAAGGACCAGTCCGCCTCGGCCACCCTGGCGGCCTTCTCCTTGAAAAGCGAGTAGAGCCTCCCCGCCCCGCAGGGCACGTCCACCAGGTCTTCCAGGGGCCCGGCCCGGCGGAAGAGGTCGTGAAAGAGGCGCCGCTCCAGGCGGTCCGAGACCTTCCTGTGCAGCTTGCGCGAATAGGCCGCCCTGTAGCTCGAGGCCCCGGCGGGCGAGTTGTAGTTCTCCAGGAGTCTCCTGTTCATTCCTCTTTCTCTCTCCCGCCTCCCCGGGCCCGCGCCCCGGGCCCTTGGACCCTTCCTGCAAGGAGGCGAAAAAACATGAGCACGTAACTGTCCCAGGCCACGAGGAGAGCCTTCTCCAGCTTGTTCCTCCACCTGGGCCGCCGGGAGAGTCGCGCCCAGACGCGCCGGGCCAGGGCCCTGTCCCCCCCGGTATAGGCCAAAAGAATCCTGTATTTCTCCCCCCGGGAGAGTTCCCTCTTCCTGCCCGGCGCGAAAACCGAGTCGTACACGTCCAGGTCGCCCGCCCGCCGGCCCAGGATGGAGCGCGGAAAGGCCGCCAGGTAGGGAACGTCGCAGATCACCACCCGGGGATTCTCCGGATATCCGAGGGCCAGAAAATTCCGCGTGGACGCCGCCCCGTGCAGGACCCCCGCCAGGTGAAGCCTCCTCAGGGCCCGCCCGTAGGCTTCCTGGTAGGCCCGGCGGGCCCGGCGCGCCGACGGGTCCCCGGGGCTCTCCTCCCGGAAGAAGGACTTCAGGCTCCGGCAACCTTCGAGAAAACGGGTGGTCAACGAGGAGGAGCGCACCTGCGAAAAGGCCCCCCTCTCCTCGCACCAGGAAACCACCTCCACGCAGGGGACGCCCCTCTCCTTGAGGATGGAGAGGTTCCGGTATTCCCGCCGGGCCCGGGAGGGCAGGAGCAGGGTGCGCCACCACAACCGGGGCCTGGTGAGGTAGCGCTTCCGCACCAGGGCGCCCTTGCCGGATTCCACCACTTCCACCCGGGTGAAGGGTTCGTCCTTGATCACCCGGGCCGGGGTCTCTTTCCGGGGGGATTCGGTTTCTTCTGGTCTTCCCATGAAAAGCGAAAATCCGGGGCCCCCTCGGGGCGTGGACGGGTCCTTGGAAAAAGGAGAGACTAGCCTGGGACGGGGGAGAGGAAAAGGAAGGAGGAGAGAAGGAGCCCGGGAACCCCATGGTGATCACCAGGAAGGACTTGCAGGATAGGGAGGAGAGGGAGCTCTCCCCCTGGGGAACCTCCAGCGCCCGTTCCCGGGGCCGGAGGTGGCCCGAAGAGCCCGATCCCTTCAGGACCTGTTTTCTCCGGGACCGGGACAGGATCCTCCACTCCGCCGCTTTCCGCCGCCTCCAGTCCAAGACCCAGGTCCTGGCCGTCTCCCAGGGGGACCACTTCCGCACCAGGCTGACCCATACGCTGGAGGTATTCCAGATGGCCCAGAGCGCCGCCGTGGCCCTGGGCCTCAACAGCGACCTGGCCCAGGCCCTGGCCCTGGGCCACGACCTGGGCCATCCTCCTTTCGGCCACGCCGGGGAGAGGGCCCTGGCAAGGCTCATGGAGGGAAAAGGAGGGTTCTCCCACAACGCCCAGGCGGCCCGCATCGTGGACGAGCTGGAGAGCCGGAACCCGGCCTACCCGGGCTTGAACCTCACCTTCGAAACCCGCCGGGGACTCCTCAAGCATCGCCCGCCGGAGGGCTTTCCCCTCTCCCGGGACCTGGCGGCGGCCCTGGAGGAGCCTCCTCCCATGGAGGCCCTCCTCGTGGACCAGGCCGACGAGGCCGCCTACCTCCACCACGACCTGGACGATGTGCTCCGGATGGGCCTGGTTCGCCCGGAAGAAGCGGAGGAACTCCGCCTCTGGCGGGAGGCCCGGGAGGAACTGGAGGCCCGGGGAAAAGACGCGAGAGGCAAGGGTTTCGTCACCCTGGTGATCGCCAGGATGATCAAGAAGGCCAACCAGGACCTGATCCGGGAGACGGCCCGCAGATTGGAGGAGGCCTCTCCTTCGGGACCGCCCCCC
>CAYQBW010000327.1:0-4241 GCA_964415725.1 uncultured Planctomycetia bacterium | reverse complement strand
CTATCGCGGGACGACCGTCGGGGCGGCCTTCGGCCGCCCCTCGGGCGTCCCCTACGGGCGTCCCCTGCATGGGCGCAGGCGAACGGTTATTTCGCTTTGGCCGTCTTCTTTCCCAGGAAGGTGTCCCTGTAGGCGGCGATGCTGTGCCAGTCCACTTTTCTTTCGCTCAGGATCTTCTTGATCGCCGCCTGGAGCTGGAGGTCTTCCTGGTAGTCCCCGATGATCCTGCCCCCGGGGAAGGCCTTGCCCCGGATGTCCGCCACCGCCTCTCTTACGGCAACCCGGATCCAAAGCCGGACGTCGTCCTTGGAGAGGTGGGTGTGGAGGGACTCGTAGAACTTTTCGAAGTCCGGGTACTGCTTCCAGTCCCTCCGGTCCCCCAGGGCCAGCTTCAGGAAGAGGTCCTTGTGCTTGGGTAGATGCTCCCGCACGTATTTGCGGAAGACCCCCTTCTTCATCAGGTCGAAGATCTCCTCCCACTTCCAGCCCGGGATGACCGCCAGGTCCACCACCTCGTCGGGCTGGATCCCCCCGCGGTCGATCAGCCTGCCGTCCGAGGCGTAGCGCCTGTTGATGCAGGTGTCGTTGGGAAGGTAGTAGTAGGCGATGGTGAGCTTGAGGCGCGGGCCGTAGTCGAACTTTCCGTTGTGGTTGTAGTCCTTGGTGACCTTTTCCCACTCGTCGTGGCGGAAGTTGTGGTTCGCGTCGTCGTAGCCGTCGTCGGGCATGGTTCTCAGCGGAAAGAGCTGCTGGACCGAGCCTTTTCCGTAGGTCCGTTTCCCCACCAGGAGGGCCCGGCCGTAGTTCTTGAGGCATCCCGAGAGAATCTCCGAGGCCGAGGCGGTACGGTCGTTGACCAGGATGACCATGGGCCATTTCGCGGGGACCAGGGCGGGGCACCTGGTGAAGTGCCGCTCGATGGGGGTGATCCTGCCCTTGGAGTAGACCACCAGCTTGCCCGGCGGCAGGAAGAGGTCGGCGATCTCCACGGCGGTCTGCAGGTATCCCCCCGTGTTGTTCCGGAGGTCCAGAACCACCGAGTTGGCGCCCTGGGCGGCCATCTTCTGGAGGGCCTTGGCCACCTCAAGGGCCGAGTTGCGGGCGAAGGTGATGAGCTCCACGTAGGCCACGCCTCCGGGGAGGAGCTGGTATTGCACGGAAGGCACCTGGACCTTGGCCCTGGTGATGACCACTTCCTTGGGGGCCTGCCAGCCGGCCCGGTAGACCTGGACCTTGACCTTCGTGCCCGGCTTTCCCTTGAGGCGGCTGATGATCTCCTCCAGCTTGTCCGGGCTCCTGGGAACCTCCCAGCCGTCGATCTTCAGGATCTTGTCCCCCGACCGGAGGCCCGCCTTGTAGGCCGGCCCCCCGTAAATGGGCCGGGTGATCCCGAAGACGTCGTTCTCGTCGAAGTTCACGAAGGCGCCGATCCCGCCGTAGTCCCGCTGGAGGTCGAAGTAGAAGCGCTGGAATTCCTTGCCCGTGATGAAGGCCGTGTGGGGGTCGCAGGCCTGGCACATCCCTTTCGCGGAGGCCGTGACCAGGTCCTGGATCTTGATCTTGTCCCCTTCCACGTGGCCCCACTTGATCTTGGCCATCACCTCCCGGACCACCGCCAGGGGGTCCTTGGAAGGCCCGGCCGTCCCCGGGTGGAGGAACTGGCCCTTGTTGAACTGGAAGAAGCGGCGCTTCCAGGCCTCCACGCTTCTCAGGATCTCGTCCTGCTTGAGGAAGGCCCGGGCGAGCCTCCCCTCCAGGGTAGGCTGATCCCGGATCTGGAGAAGAATGGACCGGACACGGGAGATGTCCCCCATCTCGGCCAGGGTCAAGGCTCCGGCCACCCGGATCTTGGGGTCGGCCGATTGGAGGAAGGGAAGAAGGGCCTTCTTGACCTTCCTCCGGGTCGAGGAGTCTCCCACGGCCCAGGCGGACCGGGCGGCGGCCAGCTTGAGTTCGGGAGGAGCCGCCGGGGAGAGGAGGACTTCCAGGAGGATCCTGGCCGCCTCGGGAGCCGCGGAGGAACGGGCCAGGAGGGGGTTCCCCAGCAGGGCCAAGGCCCGGAGCCGGACATCCCTGGCCCCCTTCTCCGCCACGGGTTTCAAAAGGTCCACGACCTCGGAGGCGTAGGTGTCGGCCGAGAGATCCAGGAGCATGATCGCCCGGAGGATTCGGCTCTTGGGGCCGTTCGCCTTGGATTCCAGGATGGCCGAGGCCACCTGGTCCTCCCGGCCGTCCGACGCCTCCTCCACCTGCCGGGCCAACCGTTTCAAAGAGCCTACGGGAACGGCCTCGGCCTGGGAGAGCACCGCCTGGAGGACCTTGAGTGGGTCTTTCCCTGCCCGGGCCCGCGCTTGAGCCGGAGAAAAGGGGAGCCAAAGGGCGATCCCCGCGAGAATTCCCATCCACGCCGCCAAGGGCCTCTTTCCAATCATCCCCAGGTCCTTTCTTCTTGTCGTTTTCCTGCTTGGGGCTTCCACGTGTTCCCGCCGGGATGCTCTCCTCCGGAGGCCCGGGACATGGAAGGCTCCCTTAGCTGTTCGGCCTTTTGGGGGAAAACGGTGAACTTCGTTCTCTCCCGGGACCTCCTGGTTTATACGTTCTCCTCCCCTCCAGGCCAGGGCCTCTTTCTCCGGTCCGGGGCTCGAAAAAGGCGGAAGTCCCGGAAGACCCGGCGGTCTCGGGGCTTCCGGGGGGGGACAAAGGTCGTTCCCCGGAAGGGAATCAGGTATCCTACCCCCTTCCCGGAGAGGGTCCGGGAGGATCCGGGAAGGCTGCCCGGAACGGTTCTGGCGAGGCGCTCTCCTCCCGGCGGGGCTCCTCGACGCGCGTGAGACCCCTTGCCGGGAGGGAAAAGCCAAGGAGATTCCTCGGTGGACCTGAAAGAAATCAAGAAGCTCCTGGACATCCTTTCCAGGAGCGATGTCCTGGAGATGGAGATCGAAGAAGAGGGGAGACACCTCAGGATCCGGTTCAAGGAGGCGGAGGTGCGGCGGGAGTTGATCCCCATGCCCTCTGCCCCCCACCAGATGAACCCCATCCAGGTTCCCCCGGAGACCTCCTCTCCGGGAAAGGAAGGGGAGGGCAAGGCCCCCTCCGTGCCCGAGGGGACCAAGGTCTTCAATTCCCCCATGGTGGGGACCTTCTACAGGGCCCCCGCGCCCGGGGCCGACCCTTTCGTGAAGAAAGGAGACAAGGTTTCGGCGGGGACCACCCTTTGCATCATCGAGGCCATGAAGATCATGAACGAGATCAAGGCCGAAGAGGACGTGGAGATCGTGGACATCCTCGTGGAAAACGAGGACCCCGTGGAATTCGGCCAGCCTCTTTTCATCTTGAGGCCTCTCTAGGGAGGGATCGTTGTTTCAGCGGATACTCATCGCCAACCGGGGCGAAATCGCCCTGCGCGTGATCCGGGCCTGCAAGGAGCTGGGGATCGAGAGCGTCGGGGTCTACTCCGAGGAGGACTCCCAGGCGATCTACCTGCGGTTCGCCGATGAAACCTTGTGCATCGGGCCCTCGGGAACGAGCCGTCCCTACCTGGACATCCCCACGTTGATCGCGGCGGCGGAGATCGCCAACGTGGACGCCATCCACCCGGGGTACGGATTCCTGGCGGAAAACGCCCATTTCGCCGAGATCTGCCAGAGCTGCAACCTGAAATTCATCGGCCCCACCCCGGAGACCATCGGCCTCCTGGGCAACAAGGCCAAGGCCCGGGAGGTTGTGCAAAAAGTAGGCGTTCCGGTAGTCCCCGGCTCTTCGGGCCTGGTGGCCGACGAGGAGAAGGCCATCGCCATCGCCGGGGAACTTGGGTTTCCCGTCCTCATCAAGGCCTCCGCCGGCGGCGGGGGGCGGGGGATGCGGATCGCCCAGAACGAAGCGGATCTCCGCGCCACCTTTCAGGCGGCCAAGAGCGAGGCCCAGGCGGCCTTCAAGAACGGGGATCTCTACGTGGAGAAGCTCATCGAGCGGCCCAGGCACGTGGAGATCCAGATTCTCGGGGACCAGCAGGGGAACGTGGTTTTTTTGGGCGAAAGGGACTGTTCCCTCCAGAGGCGGCACCAGAAGCTCGTGGAGGAATCGCCCAGCCCCGCCGTGGATCCCGATCTCCGAAGGAGGATGGGGGAAGCGGCCGTGCGGATCGCCAAGGCCGTGGGTTACGAGGGGGCGGGAACGGTGGAGCGCCTCCTGGCCCGGAACGGGGGCTTCTATTTCATCGAGGTGAACGCCGGGATCCAGGT
>CAYQBW010000326.1:0-4267 GCA_964415725.1 uncultured Planctomycetia bacterium | reverse complement strand
CCCCGCCACCCACACAAAAAAGGGCCTCTACCTGGCCGTCACCCCCGAAGAGAAGAACGAACTGCGTTTCCTCTCCTACGGGCGGGCCATCCTGAATGCCGGCGAGAGCGCCCCGGGCAGGGATCTCACCGGGAAAGAAGCGGCCCTTCTCGGCCTTTCGGGGACGGCCCAGGTGGAGGCCGGAGGCGAGACCTTCACCCTGAACAAGCACGACTCCCTCTACATCCCCAAGGGAACGGAGTTCAAAATCTCCACCCGGGAGGGATGCGACCTCTGCTACCTGGAAGCTCCCTCCAACCTGGAGGCTCCCGTCCAGTTCGTGCCCTTCGAGTCCGTGAAGGACGACAAGTCCCTCCACTTCTCCGTGGGCGAAGAGGCCCTGAGCACCCGCCGCGAGGTCTACACCACCATCGGCCACAACGTGAAGGCCGAGCGCATCGTCCTGGGATTCACCTACGGCGAGAGCGGCAACTGGACCTCCTGGCCCCCCCACGAGCACGCCACCACCAGGGAGGAGATCTACATCTTCTTCGACATGCCCGCCCCCCATTTCGGGATCCAGTTCGTCTTCACCGATCCCAAGGAGATGGAACTGGTCGTGCCCGTCCGGGACGGCGACGCCGTGGCCATCCCCAGGGGCTACCACCCCAACGTGGGCTCCCCGGGCTGCAAGATCGGCTTCATCTGGGCCATGGCCGCGATCGAGCCCGTCGTGGACCGGGACTACATGAAGGGCGTGACCATCCTGGAGGACTACAAGGACGTCAAGTTCATCGATTGACGCCGCCCGGAACCCAAGCCCTCAAGCCCGCCCGGGCGCCCACGCCCCGGCGGGCTTCTTTTTCGCGGACCGCCGCCCCCTCTCCGGAATCTACGTGCCCAAGAGAACGTCATACAAATAGCGCATATCCACGACTATTCAATCCAAAGAGGGACTTCGAGGACAACGGGATTTTTTCCCTTTGCGATTTTGACCTTGAAGGAAAACCTTTTTCCCGGGGATTCCCGCTGGAAGGAGAAAAACGTTCCATGAATTTCGGTGCAAGGGAGCCACAAAACCTCTCCGGGGTGGAAGGGGGTCTTGAATTTACCCAGCCCTTTAACTTCAATGTTAAGCCTTCCGTCACCCCCATAAGACCCGTCCGGGAAACGGAACCGGAAAACAACCGGAGCGAGCTGATATCTCAAATCGATTTCGTAAGACCTCGTTTCCCCTCGAACGGAGACGACCTTGAGGCTTCTTGGGAGAGCTTTCTTAATGCAAGGAATGAAAGAAAATAGCCGGTATTCTCCTTCCGGGAGCCCGATTCTTTTCCCAGGTCGTACAAGAACATGGAAACCGGAGGGAGACCCGATCCTGGGAGATTCCTCAGGATGACTTAAACGAATAGGCCTCAAGAACAAAAGCCTGGGAGGGTTCATCTCCAAGTCTACAAAGTCTTCCTTGCCTGCCTTTAGCTTTACTACGACGTATCCCAGGCGATCGACACCTTGGGGGACGCGGACTTTCAGGATTTCCGGCTTCATCTCGAAGGAAAAAGGCCTGACCCGAAAGGCCAACTTCCTCCAACCCAACTTGTCGAAAAGAAAATACAGGGGAACCTTTTTTGGCACTGGGAGCCAACCTTGGGACAAAGAAAATTCCCTTGTAAAAAAAGAGCAGACGTATCCTTCCTTGATCTTTTTGGTCACCCAATCGCTTGGGGATCCCATGATCATCCTTCCCCGGCACCCCTTGGGAGGCTTGAAAAAACTCGAAAAGAAAGCCGGGCCGTCCACCTTTCCAAAGATTCCAAACAAGGGCGCCATGGTAAAGAGGAAAGGGCCCCCTGGAAACTTGATCGGCTTGGGCCGGATGTCCTGGACGGCGAAACCTTCCTTGTATACATCCACAAATCCCCATCCAGGCCTAAGGCTGGAAAACCGTATTTCCCCGGTCGGCCCCGTGGTTCCCGAAAAAATGATGCCCTTCTCGGAACAAGGACCCGACAAACCGCCATGAATGCAATACCCAGGCCTTATGCCTACCGAAGAAACAGAGAACCTGACTCCACGCACCGGAAAGTTGTCAGGGGTCATAAATTTGAAGACTCCCACCTCTCCTGGCTCCAGGACAATTCTGACCCTTCTCTTCTTCCTGAGTTCGGCCGACCGGACCAGCCTTGGAAGAAACAGGTCTTTGATTACGAGAAGAGCCTCATTTCTTCCCAATGCCCCTGGATGGACCGCAAACTCACCCCCGGCATTGGTGGCCCCAATTCTCCGCCTTTCCTGTACGTCGATTCTCTTGGAGCAATCCACCTTGCTGACTTCCGCCCCCGAGAGGGGATTGCCTTTTCCATCAAATACTTCCAAAATTGCCGTTGTTCCACTACGGGGAAGGATCGGCCTTCTTGGTGCGGGCGCTTCCTGGCCCACTCCCATCACCGGTTTTTCCCGATTTGGGGTTTTTCCCGATGGAACAAGAGGCTTGCTTTCTCCTCCATGCCTACCTGTCTTCGTAATCGGGCCCCTTTTCCCGCAATTCGAAAGAAAAAAGACATCCAGGGCCATCAAGATGACAAGGATTCCTATGACCGTCTTGACGATTTTCTTTCCCCTCACTGGATTTCCTCGCTTACACTGGTAATCGAGTTCCTGCTTGCCCCACGATCTCCCCAACGGGCTTCTTGCCGTGGATTGGACACAGGCAAGTCATCCGCCCCTGGGAACACGAATTTCCACGATCGTAGGGCGCCCATCCTTCTTGCCTTCGATTTTCACCTTGAAATGGACTTTCTTCCGCACAGGATCCATGGAATCGAAAGGATCGTAGGTGCATTGGATCTCCGTGCAGGGGAGCAACAAAGGCTTCCGTGAAGAAATCCTTTTTGTGCATGACCCAAGCCCTGGGATCTTCATGCGTAAAATCCCACTGTCTTTATACCCGCCACCAGGGTAGTAAAAGCGGAAAAAAACAGGAGTATATTCGTATTCCAGATAGATATCGTAAACCCTGGTCTCTCCGCGGACCGCCACGACCTTGAACCCGGTAGGTATCATCTTCTTCACGAAAGGAACATAGGAGGAGAGCTTATACTCTCCCTCCGGGAGCCCTGTCTTTTTTCTCGGCTCGATGACCACCAGGAACCCGAAAGGCAACCCGGCATTCGGCCTTTCCTCTGGCCGGGCAAGGCGGATTGGCTCAATAGAGAAGGGCATGGGAGGGAGCCTGAAAAGATCCACGCCATTCACCTTGGGCCTGAGTACCACATACCCCAGATTATCCTTGATCCCCTTGGCATCGTATTTGATCACTTTGACATCGAGGGCCCTCTCCCTCGAAAAAGGCTGGACGGGAAGGTCCACCTTTTTCCATCCCAGCTTTTCCACCAGGAAAAAGGCGGGGATCGTCTTAGGAGGGGACACCCTTTTTCGTCCTGGAGCATAGCTTACTGACCCCAAGGAAAAGAAGCAGCCCGGATATTTCCTCTTGATCCACCCATAGGGAGACCCCATGATGATACTTGCATCGAATTCCCTGGGCGGCCGGCTGAAACAGCAATAGGTTTTCAGCCCTTCCACCTTCCCAATCGCGATGTAGAGCCTGGAAAGGGTAAGCGTGAAGGGACCGCCCGGGATGACCGGGGGCTTGGGTCTTATGTCCAGAACACCGTATCCGTCCTTGTATACATCCAGGAACAGCAAGCCCTTGGGGAGACCGTCGAAACGCACCTCTCCCGCTTCATCCGTTTTTCCAAGGAAGACCAAGTTCTTTCCGGTGCAGGGACCTTTTAAAGCAGCCACCCCGGCCAAGAAACCTGCGGGAATGTAGCGGCCCGAAACCGCCACCTTCACCCCTGGGACTGGGAAATTGTCCGGCGTAAAGGCCTGGAAGAGGGCCTGGAACCCGGGCTCGAGGACCACCCGAACCTCTCCTTTCGGATGGTTTTTCTTGTTTTCACCCCTAAAAACCCCCGCCTGGAATCCTTCCTTCCGGACCAGGATGCAATTCCCGCCCTGGAAAACCTCCTTCTTCAGAGGAAAATCGCCCCTTGCTCCCGTTTCCCCCAGGAGCTTCGGGCTCAAGGCTTCCTTGCGGCCTCCCTTCTCGACCAGGCTGACTTTCGCCCCCGGCAAAGGGTTACCCATGGTGTCCACCACCACCAACCGGAGGCCTCCGCCTGCATCGACTTCGATCTTTTTCCTTGAGAAATCGCCGGCCCGTTTCTCACCCGGGCTCTTCCGCTTTCCATGAGTGGACTCATTTCTTGTAACCGCCACCCCC
>CAYQBW010000325.1:0-4279 GCA_964415725.1 uncultured Planctomycetia bacterium | reverse complement strand
CAGCATGGCCTTCCGGGCCAGGCGCCTGGCCAACTGGCTTCCCCTGGGGCTCACCTACATGTTCCTCTACATGGGCAGGTACAACCTGACCGTGGCCAAGACCGCCCTGGGCGACCTGATGACCAAGGAACAGTTCGGCGGGATCTTCGGGATCGGGGCCGTGGTCTACGGGGTCTCCTTCCTTCTCAACGGACCCCTCACGGACCGGCTGGGAGGCAGGTTCGCCATCCTCATGGCCTCCGCCGGGGCGGCGGCCATGAACTTCTTCCTGGGCCTGGCCACCATGCACCTCCTCCACGCCCAACCGGGCCACTACCCGGTCTTCCTGATCTTCACGCTTCTCTACGCGGGCAACATGTATTTCCAGAGTTTCGGCGCCGTGGCCATCGTGAAGGTCAACTCCAACTGGTTCCACGTGCGGGAGAGAGGAACCTTCGGGGGCATCTTCGGGGTCCTGATCTCGGCGGGGATCTACATGGCCTTCGACATCGGCGGCGTCATCACGGCGGCCGCCTCCGCTTCCCCTCCCCCGGAATCCCTGGGATGGCTCGGGAAAGCCCTCCGGGAACTCATCGGGCCGGGACCCGGGCAGGGGAACCGGACCTGGTGGGTCTTCTTCATCCCGGCGATCCTTCTCTTCCTCTTCTTCCTGATCGACCTGGTGATCGTCCGGAACAAGCCCTCGGGCGCGGGTTTCGAGGACTTCCACCTGGGCGACGCCACGGCGGACCAGAAAGAGGAAAGGCTTCCCCTGAAGGCGGTGCTCCGGAAGATGCTCACCAACCCGGTGATCCTCACCATCGCCGGGATCGAGTTCTGCTCGGGCGTGCTCCGCAACGGGATCATGCACTGGTTTCTCATCTACGCCAAGGAGACCACCCCGCAAGGGGTGACCATCTTCGTCCAGCAACACTGGGGGCTGGTCCTCCTCGTGGCCGGGGTCCTTGGGGGAATCTTCGCGGGCTTCGTCTCGGACCTGGTCTTCGGGTCCCGCCGGGGCCCGGTGGCCTCCATCCTCTACGCGGGGATGATCGGCGTGGCCCTGGGCTCCTGGGCCTTCCTCTCCAACCACAACGCCCTGGGCTGGACCATGGCGGCGGGCTCGCTGTTCATCATCGGCGTCCACGGCATGTTGAGCGGGACCGCCTCGGCCGATTTCGGGGGAAGCAAGAACGCCGGGACGGCCGTGGGGCTCATCGACGGCTGCGTCTACCTGGGAACGGGCTTCCAGTCCGTGGCCCTGGGATACCTGACCACCAGGAGCTGGAGCCTCTGGCCTCCCTTCCTCCTCCTCTTCGCCGTGACGGGCTTCCTCCTGACCCTGAGAATTCTCAAAGCATACCCGGAAAGTGGAAAGGACTCGTGACCATGGAACGTTTCAAGACCTTGTTCCTCCTCGGGCGGCCGGCGGCCGGGAAATCCGAGGTGATCGACTTCCTCAAGAAGACCCCCCTGGAGGAACGCCGGGAAAAATACCACATCGGGGAATTCAAGGAATTCGACGACTTTCCCTACATCTGGGAGCGTTTCGAGGACGACATGCTTCTCGAGAAGGTGGGGCTTCCCAGGGTGTGGACCACGCCCGACCTCTACTTCAAGGACGAGCGCCTCTGGGACTTCTTCCTGGAGAAGCTCAACCTGGCCTACAGAAAGACCCTCCGGGACGAGCCGGCCTTCCACGAAAAGAAGACGGCCGTGGTGGAATTCTCCCGGGGCGGAGAGCGGGGGTGGCGCCACGCCTTCCACGACGTGGTGAGCCCCGAGCTCCTGGAGGGAAGCGCCATCCTCTACATCCACGTGACCTACGAGGAATCGGTTCGCAAGAACCGGCGGCGCTTCAACCCGGAAAGGCCCGACTCCATCCTGGAGCACGGCCTTCCCGACGAGAAGATGGAGCGCCTCTACAAGGTCAGCGACTGGGAGGAATTCACCGCCCCCCACCCGGAGGTCCTGGAAATCCAGGGGCTTCCCGTCCCCTACGTGGTCTTGAACAACATGCCCGAGGTCACCGACGACCCGGCGAAGCTCGGGCCCGCCCTGGAAAAGAGCCTGGCGCGCCTCTGGGAGATCCGTTCCAGGGTATAGAGCGCCGGGCCGGAGGGAGGCCCGGTCTCAGGGAGCGGCCGGGGGAAAGGAGGAAGCCTTCTTCCGGATCCACTCCTCGGCGGCCTGGGAGAAGGTGAGGCGCCGGCCCTTCTCTTCCTGGGCCTTCCGCCAGGCCTCGATGTGGCAGATCTGTTCCACCATCCGGGCCCGGTACCAGGCCCGGCTCGAATCGAAGGCCACCCCCACGAGCCAGCCCCTCTCTTCCCGGGCGATCCGAACCACCCGCCCTTCCACCTCGAAAAGGACTCCTCCCACGCGGATGCGGATGAGAATCCTCGCCCCCACGGGAGGAGGCGCCGTGCAGGGAAAGGAGATGCCGTTGCGGCTGAGGTCCCGGCTCACCTGGTCCCTCCGGTTTCCTCCATCGGGGAGGACCACGTATTCCAGGGGGACGCTCACGGGGTGCCGGACGAAACGCCTCTTCTCGGGGACGGTGCGCATGGAGGTCGGACCTTTCTGGAACCGGCCAGGATAACGCCCTTTCACTTCATTACCAGGCGGAACTCCGTCACCTCCCCCTCCCGGACCTGGACGGGGTGGCGCTCCTTTTCTCCCGAGGGTTTCTCCACCACCACCGTGTAGGCGCCGGGCTTCACGTTCTTCAGGACATACCAGCCGCCCTCTTTCTTCTTCCCGCCCAGGCCCAGGATGCTTCCCAGGAGCCGGGCGGCCGAAAAGGCGGGAGTCACCTCCTTGCCCGAGGCGTCCAGCACGTGGATCCGGGCCCGGGGAACGGGCGAGCCCGTCCGGTTCAGGACCTGGACCTTCACCGTGCCCCCCTGGAGAAGGACCAGGTCCGCCCGGGCGGCTCCCCCCTGGAGGAGTTCCAGGCCCGAGGCCTGGGCCGGGGCGAACCCCTCTTTCTCGGCCCGGACGGTCCACTTCCCCGCCGGGACTCCCCGGATCCGGAAGACGCCCTCCCCATTGGTGACCACCCGGTAGAGCCGGGCGTCGCGCAGGGCACGGACCCGGCCGGCCAGGGTGGCCTTCCCGGGCCTTTCTTTGCCCTCCCGGATCGCCCGGACCGTGACCCCCGCCAGGGGCTTCCCCCTTCCGTCCCGCACGGTCCCCTCCAGGATCCCCGCCGGGGGCAGAACCAGGCGGATCCCTTCCAGGTCGGTCTTCCCGTCCACTTCAAGGCCGGGGAGGGAAGCCTCCCCCAGGTCCTTTCTCTTCCTTGGAGGCTCCACCTCCAGTTCGTAGGTCCCTCCAGGAACACGCTTCAAGGTAAACTTGCCGTCTCCGTCCGTGCGGCCCCGCCACGCCCCCCGCGAGACGATCAGGGAGAGGATCCCCCCGCCGCCTGGGGTCTCCGCCGGAACCGCCCGGACCCGGGCGCCCCGCACGGGTTTGCCCGCGGGATCCAGGACCGTTCCGGAGATCCGGCTCACCGGAAGCTCCAGGTCCTTGTGGAACCGGCGGCTTCCCTCGGGGACCTCCACGGGAAGAGTGGAGGGCCGTCCTCTGAGAACCGCCACCTGGAAGACGTAGGACCCCGGAAGAAGGGAATCCAGCCGGTAGCGTCCCTCCCGGTCCGCCATGGTGGACCGCACCCCGATCCCCAGGGGCCCGTCCCCGTGGCCGGTGAGGGCCGTGACCACGGCCCCGGGCACGGGTTTTCCCCCGCGAAGGACCCGGCCTTCCACGTCCACGCCCCCTTCCACCACGTCGGAGATGTCCAGCCGGACCTCTCCCTTCCTGGGCACCCGGACGCTCTTGAGGCGCAGGTTTTCCAGCAGGTCGGCGGCGATGTTCCTCGTCCTGTGGCCCAGGACCCTGGACTTGAAGACATACCAGCGGCCCTCGGTGAGATGGCGGATCCTGTAGAGACCTTTCCGGTCCGTCGTATCGGAGCGCAGCCCACCCCGGAAGGAAAAGGCCGCCACCACGGCGTGTGCCACGGGCCGGCCCCGGAGATCCGTCACGTAGCCCCAGAGGGTGGCGCCCTCCCTCATGCGGAGCACCACGTCCAGGGCCGGGGCGCCCGGGGAGGTCTCCACTTCCACCGGTTCGGCGGGGGCGTGGTCCGGGTGGAGGGCCGTGACCCGCCACTTTCCCCGGGGGAGCCCCTTCAGGGTGAAAGACCCGTCGGGCCCGGAAAGAGCGCGGCCCGGGCCGGACCACCCCATGAGGAGACTCATGGGATTCACCTCGGGCGGTCCCCCACTTGGCC
>CAYQBW010000324.1:0-4294 GCA_964415725.1 uncultured Planctomycetia bacterium | reverse complement strand
GGGGCGCCCGGGTGGTGGAACTCCAGGGAAACCCGGGCTTCGCGCCGGCCGCCAACGCGGGGATCCGGGCGGCCCGGGGGAGATGGGTCTTTCTGTTGAACAACGACGCCGAGCCCCTTCCGGGGTGCCTGGAGGAGCTGGCCAAGGCCGGGGAGAGGCATCCAGGGGCGGGCATGCTGGCCTGCCGGATTCTCTTCCGGGACAGGCCCGACCTGGTGGACAACCTGGGCCACCGTCTCTACTGGGACGGCCTGAACCGGGGGGATGGAAGGATGGAGCCGGACGGCCCCGGTTTCGACGTGGAACGGGAGGCTTTCTTTCCCTCCGGATGCGCCGGGGCCTTCAAGAAGGACCTGCTCCTGGAAGCGGGTCTCTTCGACGAGTGGTTCCGGGCCTACGGGGACGATGCCGATCTCGGGATCCGGTGCCGCCTGGCGGGAGCCGCCTGCTTCTACGTTCCCGCCGCCAGGGTGCTCCACCGCTTTTCGGCCACCCAGGGTCCCCACTCGGCCCGGAAAGCATACCTGGTAGAACGAAACCGGATCGCCCTCCTGGTCAAGGACCTCCCCTGGCCCATGGTCCTCCTCTCCCCCTTCGCCACGGCCTGGCGCTTCGCCCTCCACGCCGCCGCCGCTCTCCTGGGAAGGGGTTCCGCCGGCGAGGGAACACGTTCTACCGGGTGGGTCCCACTGGCTCTTTCCGTCCCCAGGGCCTGGGCCTCGGCCTTCGCCGCCCTTCCCCGCCTGCTCCGCGAGAGGCGCCGGATCCAGTCGGCGAAGAAGGTCGACACCCTTTCCTTCCTCCGCCTTTTTTTCCGCTTCCGCGTAAGCGCCTGGACCCTCGCCTTCGGAAGACAGGCCCCGGATCCCGGCCGGCCCGGAAAAGAGTCGGGTTGAAGCCCGCCCGGCTCTTTCTACCTCGTGACAGACGCCGCAAAAGTCTTGTCGGGAATGTTTCGTTTCATTCTTCTCCCTTCCGCCTCAAGCGGACGAATTACCGGGATTCCTCTTCGAACTTCCGGGTTTCCTTCAACACGACTTCCAGGGCTTTTCGGGCTTCTTCCGCCTGTGCGGCGGGAACGACCAGGTGGGAGTCGGAGAACTCGATGCCTCCCGTGACAGGAGGTTCATGGGAGAAGCCGGGGTAGTGGGAGAGGGGAGAGTTCAGGCCCAGGGCTTCCTCGAGGATGTAGACCTGGAAGCCCAGGGCTTCCAGGAGGCCCTGGATCCGGATCGCCGTCACTCGGTCCGGAGCGGCGTAGAGCATGGTCCATCCTCCCTGGACGGGAGGGAGGCCTTCCCCGCCCGGGATGGAGGATTCTTCGCCCGCCGGGTCGCCTTCTTTCATTTTCCCCAGGTTTCTTTCATCCATGGCCGCGCCTTTCCTGTTTCATTCTTTGCTGTATTCTAACATCGTTTCCGGTCCCTGACCACTTGCCCCGCGGAAGGAATCCCGTGAAGACCGCCGCCGCTTCCCGTGCTTTTCCCGTTCTCTTGCTGGGATCCGCGAGCTTTCTCTGCCCGGTCCCCCGGGCGATTTCCCAGGAAGTGGTAAAAAAGGTGATCCGGGCCCGCCCGGACGGAAAGAACCTCCTCCATCCGGGGCGGTGGAGGCCCTGGGGAGAGGGTTTCCGCCGGGAGGGGAAGGTAATCCTTTGTGACAACGGAACGAACCAAAGGGCCCGCCGCGGGGCCTCCCAGACGGTCTTTTTGAACCAGAAGGTTCCCTCCCCCATCGTGGCGGTCGCCTCCAGCCGGTGCGAAGGGGTGAGCGGATCGGCGGACCGCGACTATTCCCTCTACCTGGATCTGACCTACCGGGACGGCTCCCACCTCTGGGGGCAGGCGGCCTCCTTCGACACCGGGACCCACGGCTGGCAGGAGAAGAGGGTCCTGGTCCTTCCGGACAAGCCGATCGAGCGGGTCACCGTAAACCTTCTCCTTCGGAGGCACGCAGGCAAGGCCTGGTTCAAGGGGGCGGGTTTGAGGGAGATGAAAGTCCCAAGGGGCGCCTTCTCCTTCGACGGCGTTCCCGTGACCCCGGTCCTCGCTCCCCGGGAGGGCTTCCAGGTCCGGGACGCCGCAACGGATTCCGACTTCTTCCGGCCCAAGGGCGGCAAGGTCCTGGGGCTTCGCATTCGATGCAGGCAAACAAAGGCCAAGGGAGTCCGCTTCCTGGACGTCACCCTCAGGGAAGAGACGGGAAAGGACCGGGCCGTCACCCTGGTCTACGCCCTTCCCGTCCGCGCGAAGAGAGTGACCTGGTTCCAGGGCCCCGGGCGGAGCATCCCCGTGGAGGAAAGGGGTGAATACGGTTTCTTCTCCCGCTATCGGACCGGCGCCAACGGAAGGCTCTCCCGCTGGCCCTTCGGCGCCCTGGCGGCGGGGAAGAAGGGCCGGGCCCTGGGCCTGGACCCGGCTTTCCCCGCCTTCTTCCGGGTGGCCTACAACGCCGGGACTAAGGAGCTCTACCTGGCCTTCGACCTGGGGTTCACCCGGGAGCATCCCAGGGCCCGGCTCAGGTTCTGCGTCTTCTCCTTCGATCCGCGGTGGGGATTCCGATCCGCCCTGGCGGAATACTACCGGACCTTCCCGGGCTCCTTCCGGTGCCGCACGCCCGAGCAGGGTCTCTGGATGCCCTTCGCCAGGATCTCCCGGGTGAGAGGCTGGCGGGACTTCGGCTTCAAGTTCAAGGAGGGGAACAACGAGACGGCCTGGGACGACGCCCACGGGATCCTGACCTTCCGCTACACCGAGCCCATGACCTGGTGGATGCCCATGAAAAAAGGCCTTCCCCGCACCAGGGAGTCGGCCCTGGCCGAGGCGAAGCGCCTGGCGGCCCGGGGCCGGGGCCTCCTGCGTCTTCGGGCCAAGGCCCTTTTCACAAGCGGTTTCTTCGACGAGAAGGGCCGCTTCCCACTGCTCTTTCGCAATGAGCCCTGGTGCAACGGGGCGGTCTGGAGCGTGAACGTCATGCCCGGCATCGAGGGGAAGGTCACGGCCTTTTCCCTTCGCTGGAACGATAAGATCGAAAAGAAGCTCTACGGCCCCGGCGCCAAGGCCCGCCTGGACGGGGAATACGTGGACTCCAGTGAGGGGTACGTGACGGCGCCCTTGGATTTCCGGAGGACCCATTTCCACGCGGCCCGGACGCCGCTGACCTTCTCCCTGGAAACCCGCCGTCCGGGCATCTTCAGGGGGCTCATCTCCTTCGAATACGTCCGGGCCCTGGCCGAGGCCATGCACGGGAGGGGCAGGCTCATGATGGCCAACGGCACCCCCTCCAGTCTCTTCTGGCTGGCTCCCATGCTGGACGTGATGGGCACCGAGACCGATTGGCACAGAGGCGGGAAGTGGCGGCCCATGCCGGTGACCGAGCTTCTCTACAGGCGCGCCCTTTGCGGGCTCAAGCCTTTCTGCTTCCTCATGAACACCCGTTTCGAGAATTTTCCCAGGGAGCTGGTGGAGCGATACATGAAACGCGCCCTGGCCTTCGGAATGTTCCCCGGCTTCTTCAGCGCGAACGCCTCGACGGGGCACTACTTCACAAGGCCCAATCTCTACGAGCGGGACAGGCCCTTGTTCAAGAAATACATCCCTCTTTGCAAGCGCCTGGCCGAGGCCGGCTGGAAGCCCATCCCCCTGGCCCGGACCACCCGCCCCGGCCTCCGCGTGGAGAGATTCGGAAACCGGTATCTCACGGTCTTCAACGAATCCAACCAAACCCTCCGGGGCAAGGTGGAGATCCTCCTGGGCCAATTAAAATCCGTCCGGGAACTCCTTTCGGGCCGCTCCCTTCCGATCACCCACGAAAAAGGCGGCGCCCCCGCCGTAGAACTCGAACTCCCTCCCGAAGACGTGGCCGTCCTGGCCTGCAGGTTCTGAAAACCGCCTCCCCCGTAAGATGGAAGATCTTGTTCGCCTGGGAAGAAAGGAAGTTGGGGTTCCTTCCCCGGGACGACGTTCGGGCCGTCGCTTCGCTCCGGCCCTCCGGCGTCCCCTACCATGAGAAGGCTTTATTTGTCAACAGCCGACTTGGGGGCTACATTATTTCTTTCCCTTCCTGCAGATAACATCCTTTGCTGCAAGCTCTTAGGTTCTGGGAGGGGGTCTGGGGGCAGGGCCCCCAGGATTGGGGGGAAGACCCTAATTTTTGGGCCTTCCGCAGGATCAGTGCCCTTTTCAAATGGTGCGCCAGGCTAAGGCCCCACACTGGCCCGGTCCGCCCCCAGGACGTGGGCTGGGCGTCAGCCCCGCCGTATACCCTCGCCGCGCCGCCCCGCACCCTCCTCTTG
>CAYQBW010000323.1:0-4299 GCA_964415725.1 uncultured Planctomycetia bacterium | reverse complement strand
GCGCCAGGTGGCGTCCACGGCCAGAAGAGCCACCCGGCCCGCTCCACCGGAGCCCCGAAGGGCCGAGGCCGCTCTTCGCCTGGCAATACGCCGGAGCGGGCCGGGTGGCTCTTCTGGCCGTGGACGCCACCTGGCGCTGGGCGGGCGGTTCGGAGAAGTTCTGGGAGAAATTCTGGGTCCGCCTGGTCCGCTTCCTGGCGGAACCGGGCCTCCTGGGAGACCGCACGGTCCACCGGCTCTCCACGGACAAGTCCGTCTACGAAACGGGCGGCGAAGTCCTTTTGTCCGACCTGCCTCCAAAAGGGGTGAAGCCGGAAGAAGTCCGGGTACGGGTGAAACGGGAGGGAGGACCGTCGTTTACCGTGACCTTGAAACCGGAGCCGGGAAGCGGAAAAGAACTCCGGGCCCGCTTCCCCGCCGGGGAACCCGGCCTCTACACGGCCTCCCTGGAGGGAAAGACCAAGGGCATGCCCGCCAGGTTCACCGTGCGTCCCCCGGCGCTCGAAGTATACGGCCCCATGAATGAAAAGGGGTTGAAGGCCCTCGCCCGGCGGGCCGGGGGGGACTACCGGCGCCTTAAGGACGCCGCGGCCCTTCCGGGCCTGGTGGAAGAGGCATCGGAGACCGTGATCACCCGCTCCCCGCCCCGCCCCCTCTGGGACAACTGGGTCTTCCTGGTTCTCGCCGTGGCCCTTCTTTCGGTGGAATGGGTTCTCAGGAAATGGATGAACCTGCCTTGACGGAAGAAAGAAAAGAAACCTCCCTTCCCCCGCCCATCGGGAGAAGGTTGAGGCGGCTCTCCCGGGCCGCCGGGGCCGCCCTCCTGGCCTCGGGGCTGGGCAGGCTTCTCGCGGCGGCGGAGATCTTTCTCTTCTCCACCCTTGCCCTGGACCGTATCTTCGAGCTGGAGAGAGGCTTCCGGGCGGTCCTTCTCGCCGCCGGGGCCGCGGCATGGGCTGCCCTTCTCTGGAGATCCTTCCTCAAGCCCCTCCTCTCCCGGATCCCCGAGGTGGAGCTCGCCCTCGCCCTGGAGCGCTCCCACCCCTTCCTGCGCCAGGCCCTGGTGAGCGCCCTCCAGCTCTCCCGCCGCCTCGCCTCGGGCGCCCCGGAGGGAGGGGAATCCCCGGCCCTGGCCCGGAAGGCCGTGGAGGAAGGAGCCCGCCTGGCCGCCGGGACCCGGACCGCCCGGGCCCTGGAATGGAGGAGGCTCAGGGTGCGCCTCCTGCTCCTCCCGGCCGCCCTGGCCGTCCTGGCCGGCTCCTTCGCCGCCATGCCCGGGACCCTGGCCCTCTGGGCCCAACGCCAGATCCTTCTCCGGGATACCCCCTGGCCCCGGTATACCACCCTTGAAATCCTCGGAGCGAAAAATGGAGTCCTCTACACGCCCATGGGGGAGGACCTGGTGGTCCTGGTCCGGGCCCGCGGCGTCATCCCCGCCCGGGGCTGGATCTCCTGGGAATCAAAGAAGTCCTCAGGCCGGGCCCGCCTCGCCAGGCTGGGCCGGGACCGGTTCCGATACCTCTTCAAGACTCTCACCGATCCACTGACCTTTACGGTCCGCGCCGGCGACGGGAGGGCGGGTCCCGTCAGGGCGGTCCCCGTCAAGAGGCCTTCCGTCCTGGCCCTTGAGGGTGAAATCCGGGAACCCGCTTACACTGGGAGGCGCCCGGCGAAAGTGGACATCTTCTCCGGCGGGGGCGCCCTCCGCCTCCTGGCCGGATCCTCCCTCCTCCTCAGGGGAAGGGCCGACAAGAAACTCTCCGCAGCCGGGCTGGGTTTCCCCGGGGGAAGCCTTCCGGGGGAAGTGGACCCCGGGGACCCCAGGAAGTTCTCCTTCACCCTCGAGCCCAGGGAAAACATGGTTCTCCGGATTTTACCCGTGGACGAGCTGGGGTTGGAACCCCGCCCCGCTCCGACCATCGAGGTGGCCGTGGTACCCGACGCCCCCCCCTGGGTGAGCCTGGCCTCCAGGGGCGTGGGCTCCATGGTGACCCCCCGGGTCAGGATCCCCCTGCTGGTGAAGGCCCGGGACGACGTGGCCCTCTCCGTCCTGGAGGTCCAGCAGTCCCTGGGCGGATCGAACCCGGAAAACCGAAATTTCACCAAGGCCGCCCCCCGGGGGCTGGAGGCTTTCGAGCCCGGAGCGCCCTCCTTCGAGGCGGAGGTCCTCTGGGTCCGGGGAAGCACCCCCCTCTCGCCTGGCAAGACCCTCTCTCTCCGGGCCCTGGCCCGGGACCGGTTCGCCCCGGGACCGCCCCACCAGGCCTTCTCGGAAGTCCTGGAGTTCAAGGTGGTCCCCGAGGAGGTTCTCCGCAAGGAACTCAACCGCCGCCAGGAGGAGGTCCGTTCCCAGCTCGAAGGGCTCCAGGAATCCCTCCGGGCCTTGCGGAAGGACCTGGAGGCCCGGCCGGGCCCGGAACAGGGACTGCCCGGGGAACTCCAGGGAGACGCCGCCCGGGCGGGGGGCGCGGCGCGAAGGCTCTCGGGGATCCTGGACGAGTGGGAGAACAACAGGCTGGCCGGTTGGGAAAGGGTCCCGGCTCTGAGAGAGATGGTGGTGTCCCCCCTCCGGGAGAAGGCCGTGCCCGCCCTGGGGAAGGGGGCCGAAGACGCCGCGGCCTGGCAGGCCGCCGCCCGGGGCGCCCTCCCCGCCCTGAAGAAGGACGTGGACCGGGCCCTGGAGGCCCTGGCCCGGGTCCTCTCCAACTTGACCCGCATGGAGAGTTTCCAGCAGGTCCTGGAGATCACCAGGAGCCTCTTGCGCACCCAGGGCAAGGCCAGGGAGGCCTTGAAGAAGAAGATCGAGAAGAGCCTGGACGAACTCTTCGGGGGAAAAAAGCGATAGAATAAGCTCCATTCCCGGGTTTTCCGGGGCCCCCGGCGTCCAGGAGACGTGAACCCATGAGGCTTCTTACGACAGGACTGCTCGCCCTCTTCCTCCTCGGGGGGAAGGCTCCAGCCCAGGACCGGGCCGCCCCTCCCGATCCGGCCCTTCTCCAGAGGACGGCCATGGAAAAGCTCAACCGCCTTTCCGAGACCCTCTCGGACCTCTCGGCCAGGCTGGGAAAGATCGAGCCCGGCAAGGCCCGCCTCCTGAAGGCGGCCCTCCAATACCTGGGGGAAAAGGGGGTGGAGGACGAAATGCAGGCCGTCCTCAAGGACATGGCCGAACGGAAATGGCAGGATGCCCTGGACCGGATGGGCAAGATCCAGAAGGAACTCGAGACCCTCCTGGAACTTCTCCTGGACCGCAACAAGGAACTCCTCGCCCTCCTGGAGAAGATCCGGAACCTGGAGGACCTGAAAAAGGAGCTGGACTCCATCGTCGGGGAACAGAGGTCGGAGAGGGAGAAATCCGCGAAGACCGCCTCCCTCCAGGCCCACCGGGCGGCCCTCCTTGACCTGGCCCGGAGACTCGGGAACCTGGAGAAGGCCCAGCGCGCCCTGGCGGGACGCCTGGCCGGAAACCCTGCCGCCCCGGGCCTCGAAGCGGAGCAGGACCGGCTCCGGCGGGAAACCCTCCGCGCCCGGGAAGAGGTGGAGAAAGCCGAAAAGGAGCACGAAAGGCTTACGGGAACCAAGGCCGGGGAAGCCTCGGAGGAAACGGGAAAGGCCGCCGGAGCCATGGGAAAGGCCGGGAAGGCCCTGGCGGGAAAGAAACCCGGCCGGGCCAAGAGCGCCATGGAGAAAGCGGCGGACCACCTGGCCCGGGCCCGGAAGGACCTGGAGGAGATGGCCAAGGAGGCCCGCGACAAGATCCACCGCCTTTCCCTGGCGGAACAGGCCCGGGCCCAGGCCCGGACCGCCGGGCGCACCCGGTCCCTGGCGGAGAAAATGCGGGCCAAAGGAAAGGACGCTCCCGGAGGAGAAGGGGTCGGCGAAGCCGTGCCCCACCAGCAGAAGGCCTCGGGGAGCCTGGGCAAGGGAAAGCCCGGGGAGGCCACGCCCGAACAGGACAAGGCCCTGGAAAACCTGGAAAAAAGCCAAAAGGAAATCGAGGAGGCCCTCCGCCAGGCGAGGCGGCGCCTCCAGGAAGAGCTTCTCCGGGCCCTCCAGGAGAGGATCGCCGGGATGCTGGCCCGCCAGAAACAGGTCTCCGCCGCCACCCGGGTGCTCCACGCCCGGGCCGGCGACGCCGATCCGCCGCCCCGGGCGGTCCGCCTCCAGGCGGGCAAGCTCGCCAAGACCGAGAGGGACCTGGCCGAGGAAGGGGCGCGGATCCTGAAGATCCTCCAGGAAGAGGGAAGCACCGTGGTCATCCCGGGCATCATGGAGACGGTCCGCCGGGATCTCCTCTAC
>CAYQBW010000322.1:0-4312 GCA_964415725.1 uncultured Planctomycetia bacterium | reverse complement strand
GGGGCGGATCCAGCACAGGCGGGGCCCCAACCGGGTGGGGCCCTGGGGCCTTCTCCAGTCCCTGGCGGACACCCTCAAGCTCCTCTCCAAGGAGGACCTGGTTCCCAGGGCGGCCGACGCGGTCCTCTTCGTCCTTGCCCCGGCGGTGGTGATGGCCTCGGCCCTGGGGGCTTTTACGGCCCTTCCCTTCTCCCGGGACGGCGTGGCGGCGGACATGCCTCTTGGGATCTACCTGATCATGGCCATGCTGGCCCTCTCTGTGATCGGCGTGGTCATGGCGGGGTGGGCCTCCAACAACAAGTGGTCCGTTCTCGGCGCCATGCGCGAGGCCGCCCAGATGATCGCCTACGAGATCCCCATCGGTCTCCTGGTGCTTTCGGCCGTGGTCTGGTACGGCTCCCTGAACCTCGGGGTGATGGCGGAGAAACAGGCGGGCGGGTGGCTGAACGTGGGGCACTGGTTCATCTTTCATAACCCGCTTTTCGCGATCCCCGGGTTCCTGATCTTCTATATCTCCATCCTGGCCATGACCAAGAGGCTTCCCTTCGACCTTCCCGAGGGCGAGTCGGAGCTGGTGGCCGGGTTCATGACGGAATACTCGGGGATGCGCTGGTCCTTCTTCTTCATGGAGGAATACGGCGCCATGTTCATCACCAGCGCCGTGGCCGTCCTGATCTTTCTGGGCGGCTGGAACCTTCCCTTCGTCCCGGGGGAGTGGCTCACGGGCTCCTTCTTCGGCCAGCTCGTCGCCGCCGGGGTGATGTTCGGAAAGGCCCTCGCCCTGGTGCTGGTGATGATCTGGATCCGCTGGACCTGGCCCAGGCTCCGCGTCGACCAGGTGACGGCCCTTTGTTACAAGTACCTTACGCCCCTGGCATTCGTTTGCCTTCTGGGGACTTGTCTTTGGAAATACGCCTTCAGGATGTAGGCCCATGACGACTACAGCCGGGGCAGGACTTTCGGGTTACCTCAGGAACATCTGGACGGGCTTCTGGTCCTGCCTGTCCGGGATGGGGATCACGTGGAAATACTTCTGGAAGAAGCCCGTGACCTACGAGTATCCCGAGACCCGGGAGGCCGCCTCCTACGGCGACGGTCTCCCCGCGGGGCCCCCTTCCTTCGGGGTGGCCGAGCGCTTCCGGGGGATCCACAGGCTCGAGCAGGACCTCTGCATCTTCTGCATGAGCTGCAAGCGGGCCTGCCCGGTGGACTGCATCGAGATCGAGGCCGCCCGCAAGCCGGGAAAGGTGCTGGAGTGGAAGAGCTTCCGGATCGATTACGGGCTCTGCCTCTTCTGCGGGCTCTGCGTGGAGGCCTGCCCCAAGTCCTGCCTGGAGATGGGCAACGAATACAGCCTGGTTCGTTTCGAGGGCTCCGACCTCACCCTTGAACTCCTGGGCTGGAAGGGGCTCCGGGAGAAGGACCTGGAGGCGATCCGGGCGGCGGAGGAGAAGGCAAAGAAGAAGAAGGACGAGGAGGGGGGATCATGACGGCCGAGTTCCTCGCCTTCCTGGTGGTGGCCGCCGCGGCGGTGAGCGGCGCCTTGATCACCCTCTGGAGCCGTTCCATCGTGCGCTCCGCCTTCGGGCTGATCCTGGCCTTCCTGGGGGTGGCGGGCGTATACGCCCTGCTTGGGTGCGCCTTCCTGGCCATCACCCAGCTCGTGGTCTACGTGGGCGGCGTGGTGGTCCTCTACCTCTTCGGCGTCATGCTCACCCCGCCCGACCTGGAGGAGAGGCGGGCCTCGAGGGTGACCTTCTGGGCGGTTCTCGGGCTGGTTTCCCTGGTCCTCTTCTCCATCAGCCTCTTCGGGACCAGGCTTCCCTCCTCCCAGGGCAAGCCCATGGGGGACGCCGCGGGGATCGGCGAGGCCCTGCTCACGAGGGACGCCTTCCTGCTTCCTTTCGAGATCGCATCGATCCTGCTTCTGGTGGTGCTCGTCGGGGCGGTCCACCTGGCGCGGAGGGAGAAGAAGAAGGCCCAAGAGAACGCGGAAGGAGAAAAGGCATGACCGTTCCCTTGGTCTGGTACGTCTTTTTGGCCTTGATTCTCTTCACCATCGGGCTGGTGGTGATCGTCTCCAGGCACAACCTGATCTACACCCTGATGGGCGTGGAGTTGATCCTCAACGGGGCCAACATCAACTTCATCGCCTTCGCCAGGGCCCTGGGGGGGAAGTATCCCGTCGCGGGAAACATCTTCTCCGTCTTCGTGATCGTCCTCGCCGCGGCGGAGGCCGCCGTGGCCTTGGCCATCGTCTTGCACGTCTTCGGGCATTTCGGCTCGGTCCGGCCCGAGGACCCCAACATGCTCAGGGAGTGACGCCGTGGAAGGAGCATTCACCTCGGGGATCTCTTGGAGTCGGGGATAGGAATGGACTGGCACACCTTCACAACCGTGGACTTCGCCTGGATGCTGGTCATCCCGGCCCTTCCCCTGGCGGCCTTCGTCGTCCAGATCTTCTTCGGGCGCTGGCTCCCGAGGAAGGGGGACTGGGTCCCCACTACGGCCATGGGCTTCGCCCTGGTCCTGGCGGTGGGTTTCTTCCTCAAGGCCGTGGGGATCTTCGATCCCACCCTCTATATCCTGAGCAGTAACCCTCCTCCCGGCGAGACGGGGCTTTCCCTGGCCTGGCTCTTCGGAAACGCCCCGAGCGGCGCCCCCAACATCGTCTTCAACGTCCTCTTCGACAACCTGACGGCGGTGATGCTCGTCGTCGTGGCGGGGGTCTCCTTCCTGGTCCACGTCTACTCCATCGGCTACATGGAAGGGGACAAGCGCTACGGCAGGTTCTTCGCCTACCTGGCCCTCTTCTCCTTCTCCATGCTGGGCCTGGTGCTCTCGGGGAACCTTCTCTTCCTCATGGTCTTCTGGGAGCTGGTGGGACTCACCTCCTACCTGCTCATCGGGTTCTGGTTCGAGAAGCCTTCCGCCGCCCACGCCGGGTTCAAGGCCTTCATCACCACGAGGATCGGCGACGTGGGGATGCTGCTGGGCTTCCTCATCATCTTCAAGCATTTCCAGACCCTGGATATCGTCACGATCTTCCAGAAGCTGGGGGAGGCCACCGGCGATTTCCACCACTGGCCCGGATGGGTGACCGCGGCGGGGCTCCTGGTCTTCTGCGGCGCCGTGGGCAAGTCGGCCCAGTTCCCCCTGCACATCTGGCTTCCCGACGCCATGGAGGGCCCAACCCCGGTCTCGGCCTTGATCCACGCCGCCACCATGGTGGCCGCCGGCGTCTACCTGGTGGGGCGGTTTTACCTCTTCTTCTCCCCCTCGGCGCTCCTGGTGATCGCCATGGTGGGATCCTTCACGGCGCTCTTCGCGGCGGTCATCGGGATCTGCCAGTGGGACATCAAGAGGGTGCTCGCCTATTCCACGGTGAGCCAGCTCGGCTACATGATCGCCGCACTGGGATGCGGGGCCTACTCGGCCGGGCTCATGCACCTGATGACCCACGCCTGGTTCAAGGCGGGCCTCTTCCTCCAGTCCGGCTCGGTGATCATCGGCATGCACCACGAGCAGGACATGCGTCACATGGGGGGGCTCCGGAAGAAGATGCCCATCACCTTCTGGACCATGCTGATCTGCACCCTGGCTCTTTGCGGAATTCCGCTTTTCGCCGGTTTCTACAGCAAGGACGCCATCATCGCCGGCGCCATGCACGCCGCCGCCCGCGGCGGCCCGAGCCTCTGGCTCTGGTATTTCCCGGCGATCGCCCTGGTCGCGGCCGCCGGCCTGACCTCCTTCTACATGTTCCGCTTGATCTTCCTCACCTTCTACGGGGAGCCGAGATCGGAGCACGCCGAGCACGCCCACGAGACGCCCTGGACCATGACGGTCCCCCTGATGGTCCTGGCGGCGCTCGCGCTGTTTTCCGCCTCCCCCTGGATCTTCAACGGCGACGTCCTGGGCCACCACCTCTGGTTCCCCCAGGTCGTGGCCCATCCCGAAAAGGTGGAGGCCGGCAGGCTGGTGGTGGAGAAGGCGGCCGAGGAGCACGGCATCCTTCCCCTGGTCCTGTCCATCATTGTCGCCTTGACGGGGATCTTCCTGGCCTGGGTCTTCTACTACAAGAAGTGGCTCAGCGCCGAGGAGTGGGCCCGGAAGCTCGGTTGGTTCTATAAGGCCGTATACAACAAGTTCTACGTGGACGAGTTCGTGATGAAGTTCATCGTCCGGCCCGTGGTCTTCCACTGGAACGTGGCCTGCGCCGCCTTCGACAAGTACGTGATCGACGGAATCGTCAACGCCGTGGGGAGGAGCGGGGTGGAGGCGTCGGAGGGTTCGGGCTGGTTCGACAAGTATG
>CAYQBW010000321.1:1709-4337 GCA_964415725.1 uncultured Planctomycetia bacterium | reverse complement strand
CCAGGTTCCCACCAAGTCCCCGGCCGCCAGGCCGGCCCCCGCGGGGGCGGCTCCCGGTCCCCCGGCCTCCTCGGCCGCCGCCCTCCCGGCGCGGCCCTCCTTGGTGGCTTCCAGCACGGCCCTCACCACCACCAGGGGGAGCTTGTGGACTTTCAACAAGGCCTCGACCTCCCCGCGGGTCCGGGCCTGGAAGGTCAACTCGGTATGGCGGATCAGTTCGGCAACCACCGGCGGCGGGTAGCCCAGGCCCAGGACATATTTCACGTCCTCCAGGCTCATGGGATGGAACCGGAAGTTCTCGGCCTTCAGTTTCTTGCCAAGGGCCTTGGCCAGGGCTTGGGCCGCGCGGACATGGGCCGAGGCCGCCCCGGGCCGCTTCAGGAGTCCCGCCAGGCGGACATGGACCTTGATCGCTCCCTCCTCCCTCCCGTGGAAGAGGAGATACTGGGCCAGGCAAAGGACCTCCATGCGGGCATCTTTCTTCTCCTTCTCGAAGATGTCCGCCATATCCAGGAAGAGGTCTCCGGGAGGAATGATCCCGCGCTTTTTGAAATTCCCCAGGGCCTTGCCGTAGGCCTTGAGGGCCTCCTCGGTCTTTCCCTGGTTTCTGAGGCATACGCCGATCCGGAAGAAGAGAACCGGGTTGCCCGGAAATTCCGGAAGAAGGGCCTTGTAGCCCGCAGCCGCGTCCTCCCAGCGCTTGTCCAGCTCCAGGTATTCCACCACCCCCATGCGGGCCGTGAGGTTCGAAGGCTCGATCCGGGAGGCCCGGCGGAAATCGTCCCGCCCCTCCTTGTATCTTTCCTCCGAATAGGCCAAGATTCCCGAGAGGATCCAGGGGTCCGCCACCAGGTCCCGGGAGAGGCCCTTGGCCTTCTCCAGCTGAGCCTTCCCGGTCTTCTTGTCCTTCAAGGCGAAGGCGGCCTTGGCCAGGAGAAAATGTCCCTCCCAGTCGTCCGGAAAGAGCTTCACGCACTGCTTTGCGTAACGCCGGGCTTCCTTGGGCTCGTCCATCTCGAGAAGGAGGTCTGCCAGGGAGGTCAAGGCTTCCTGGTAGTCCTCCTTGACGTCCAGGGCCTTCTTGAAGAAGACCACGGCCTTCTTGGCCAGGCCGGCGGCCTTCCCGGGATCGTAGGCCGCCTCCTCCACCGCCGCGGAGGCCAGGCACAGGGCCTTCTGGCAGAGGGCGTAGGGGGATTTGGGACGAAGGGCCAAGGCCTTCTCGGCCATCCTCGAGGCGGCCCGGGGGGAGGCGGTCCCGTTGAAGAGCCGGGAAAGCTCGTAGTAGTCCAGGAAGCCCAGGGAGGCCTTCTCCGGGAGGCGCAGGTCCGTCTCCAGGGGAAATTCCCGCATGGCAGAATCGGCGGGACAGACGAAGTAGTATCCCACCAGGTCGTTCAGGTCGTTTCCCCCGGCCTGGATATTGAAGCCCCACGTGTTGAGGCCGATGGCGCCCCCCGTCCTGAGACTGAAGCAGGGGCCCCCGCTGTTGCCGTGGGTGATCTTGGCGTCCATGGCGATGGATTCCACCCGCCCCGCCAGGTCCCGGTTGAAGCGGACCACCACCCCCTTGGTGATGAAGACGGAGTATCCCGAGACGAAGTCCGACCTGGGAAATCCCATGGTGATCACCTCGTCTCCCAGCTCCACGTCTTTCAGGGGAGTCAGGGGAACGGGGGTGTAATCGCCGGGAGGAATCTTCAGGAGGGCCACGTCCACCCCGCCGAGCCTGACCTGCCGGCTCTGGTGGTGGACCCAGCCCACGAGGCGTGCCTTTACGGCGGGCCGTTTCAGAGAATCGTCCCAGGAGACGGTGAACTCCTCGTGGGGCTTTCCCTTCTGGTGGTTCCAGATTACGTGCCAGTTGGTGAGCACGTACCCGTCCCTGCTCACGATGAAACCGCTCCCCTGGCCGCCTTCGAGTCCCGTGGCGGCGTTGACCACCACCACCGAGCCCTTGTAGCGCTTCACCAGTTCACTGGCGTCCCTGACAGGGCCCCGCTGGGAAGGGCGCTTCCGGCCGAGACGGGAGTGCTCGAGGATCCAGGGGAAATCCAGCCCGTAGAAGGCAAAGAGTTCTTCCCGGGCCGCCGCCTCCACCAGGTAAGCCACCTCGCCGTCCCAAGCCAGCCAGGCCATGCCCAGGTACCGCCCAGCCTTTCTTTTGTACGAACCCTGGAAGGGCACGACCGCCGCATCCAGGCCCCCGGCCCCGACCTTCTCCACGGGACCGGTGACCTCCAATCCCGGCTCGGAGACCAGGATCCGGGAGAGGAACTTCTCCATCATGGCCTTGGGCCCCTTCTCCCAGGAATCCTTGGGCATGGGAATCATGTAGAGTTCCAGGTAGACCGCCAGGTCGTCCGGCGATCCCCCGCCCTGCTGGGGGGTGAAGGCGTAGACCACGTCCCCGTCGTCCAGGAACCGGAGACCCCTCCACCCCGGGGGACAGCGCATGGAAAAGCGTTTTCCTACGTGCTCGTACCTCCCGCCCGGCATGGAGAGGGTCTGGACGCAGGCGATCCCCGAGGAGGAGGAAGGGACGCCCGCCGCGGGAGCGGCCCCGGAAGATCCCTTTTCCTTGAAAAGCTTGATGACCGAAGGCGGTATCCCCTTGCGGGCCAAGGC
>CAYQBW010000321.1:0-1699 GCA_964415725.1 uncultured Planctomycetia bacterium | reverse complement strand
GCGGGCCAGGGCCAGTGCCTTGGCCGGGGGGAGGGCCCCGCCCTGGACGCCGAGATTTTCCGCCAGGGCCAGGAGCGCGTCCTTCGGCGGGGGCTGGGCCGCCAGGGCCTCCAGGTCCAATACGGTGAGCGGGGTCCCACGGGCGGCCAGGCGAAGGACCAGGGGCGCGCCGGCGTCCTCCAGTCTTTTCACCAGGCCGGCCCTTTTAGCGGGAGGGGTGGCCGCCGCCTTCCGGACGATCCGCGCCAGCGGCGCCCCCGCCTTCCAGAGGGAAAGCACCTCCGCCTCCGCGGAAGGAACGTCCTTCCCTTCTCCCTGCAAGGCCTGGAAGAAAACCGGGCCGAACCCCGCCTTCTCCAGGGCACCCCGGGCCTTCGCGTCCAGGGGAAAGGAGATCCCCGACTTGCGGATCTCCTGCACCACCTCCCGGTCGGTGTATCCCATCCGTTTCAAAGAAATCACCTCGTCCAGGGAGAGGCCCTGGGCGGGAAGGGAAGAGACGAAGAACAAAGCGAAAAAGAAGACAAGGAGGAGTCTTTTCATTGGGGTCTCCCTCGTTCAACGGCCGCCCGGCGGAAGGGGTCTCGCTTCCGGGGTTCTCGCTGTTTCCTTGGAGCGGAGTAAGGCTTTGGGGAGGAGGACCTGTTCAGGGAGGAAGGTTGGTCTGGGGGAAAACCACGGGCGCGCTCCAGGGGAAAAAAGGATTTCGACGGGAAAAATCCCGTTCCGGTCCTCCAGGAAACCAGCCCTTCCCCGGTAGATCAAGTGGCGCGGGAGGCGGCGGCCGCCTCCCGGACCATCCGGGCCCCTTCCTCCAGTTGGCTCAGGAAGGCCATGAGCACTTCCGCCTCCCGAAGGCCTTCCCCGGCGAGATCCTCCTCGGAAAAGATCTCCCGCCATGGGCCCAGAAGCTCCCGGGCCCAGCGGACGGGCCTCCATGCCAGGCCCACCGTGACCCGGGCGGGTCCGCGCCGCTCCAGGAGGAGGCCCAGGACCTCGCGCAGGCCGTATTCCCCGAGCAATTCCCCTTCCGCCACAACGCCCTCCCCCAGGCGGTAGCAAATCTCCTCTCCCAGGGGAAGGTGGTCCGTTACGAACCTGGGGGCCATGGGGTGCCAGCCATGAACCGCCAGGTGCACCGGCCCGGAGCCGACCCGCAAAAAGGCCTGCAAAGCCTCGAGGATCCTCACCATGGCCCCCGCCACCGCCGCTTCCAGGACTTCCCGCTCGCCCTCCAGCATCCACCCCCTTTGCTTGGGGGCATAGACGTCCCCTCCCCCGAGCAACCGGTATTCTTCCTCTGCCAGGACCCGAAGGGCGCTCCCCAGGTCCACGGCCAGGCCCAGGCCCTTTCCCCTCTTACCGAGGGCCAGAAGCTCCATGAACTCCTCCACGGGAAGGGCCCCGTCCCATTCGAGAAAGACCTCACCATGGGCCACTCCCCCAAGGAGGATTCCCCGGCCGACTTCTTTCTTGTGGAACCGCACCTCCTTGAGAGAAGAAGCGGGAAGGACATGAAAAGGCGGCTTCCCCTCTTGGCCGCCGAGTTCCAGGCCCTCCCCGGGAAAGCCCTCACCTTCCAGGGGAGGGTGAAGGGCGCCGATCCCCAGGGAAGGAAGGAAGGGATGGATGTGCTCCACGCACAGGGTGTCCTGGTGCCAGACTTCCCCCCCCAGGCCGGCCCGGTCCAGCCGGGCCT
>CAYQBW010000320.1:0-4344 GCA_964415725.1 uncultured Planctomycetia bacterium | reverse complement strand
GATCCTGGCCCTGGCGATCGGGGCCGTGGCGGCCTTTTCCACGAAGAAACCGGGCAAGCGCAAGGCCCCGGCCTTCACCTCCAGCGCCCAGTGCAAGTCCTGCCACCCGGAAGTCTACAAGGAGTGGGAGGAATCCTGGCACTCCAAGGCCTGGACGGACCCGGAGGTGCGCAAACTCTCCAACGACTTCCGGAACCAGGCCTGCCTCTCCTGCCACGTGCCCCGCCCGGTCCTGGAGACGGGCCTGGACCAGCGGGTCCTCCCCAGGACGACGCGCCTCAAGGAAGGGGTGGACTGCCTCACCTGCCACATGGACGCCCAGGGACGGATCCGGGGGAGCCGCGACGTCCCCACGGCCCCCTGCTCGCCCGTAAAGAGCGCGGCCCTTGGGACCAACGCCCTGTGCGCGCCCTGCCACAACCAGCACCACACCCACGACCAGTGGAAGGCCTCTCCCGCCGCAAGGGAAGGGAAGACCTGCAACACCTGCCACATGCGCCCCGCCTTGCGCCGCCTCCCCGACGGGACCACCATGAAGGGATGGAGCCACGTCTTCCCCGGGTCCCACCACCCGGCCTTCATCCACGGCGCGGTCTCCTTGGACGTAAAGAAGGAAAAGGGAAAGATACGGGTCACCGTGACCAACCTCTTCGCCGGCCACAATTTCCCCACCGACTCCCGCCACAGGGCGTCGGACGTCCTGGTCCGCTTCCTGGAAAAGGGAAAATGGGGCGAGTGGATCCGGGTGGCCCGGTTCCGCCAGCCCTACCGGGAGGAGCCCGGCCCCAACACGCAGATTCCGGCCGGGGAAAAACGGGTCTTCTTCGTGGACGTTCCCAAGGGGGCGGAGAAGGCCAGGATCCGCCTGGACTACAAGGCCACCCCTTACGTCCCCGACGAGGGAGCGCGTTGGTACGACAAGGTCCGTTTCGTGGACGCGAAACGGGCGGTCATCCTCTACCAGTACGAGGTGAACCTTCCATGAGATCCCTTCGGGCGGGCGGCCTCCTCCTTGCCTTGGTCCTTCCAGCGGCGTGGGGGTGCGGCAAGGGCCCGCGGCGTCCCGCGGGAAAGCCCCTTCCCCCCCTTCCGGCCTTCACCGACGCCGTGGCGGAAAGGCTGAAGATCCTACCCGCCGAAAAGGACTACCTGGCCCCCAAGCCCGACAAGGACCTGGAGGCGGCGGCTGAACTCGCCATGGTTTCGGACCTCCGGATGGCCGCCCGGGGATGGAGGGATCTCCAGGCCGCCTGGCCCGGCTCGGCCGCCGCCCTGGCCCCTCTTCTCCGTTCCTCCAGGATCACGGGCCTCCAAAAGGCCCGAATCCTCGACTGGGCCGCCCTCCGGGGAGGGAGGGCGGCGGTCCAGCTTTGCCGGTACGCCCTGGAGTGCCGTCCCGACCAGGCCGTGGAGCCGAGAAGGCGGGCCGTGGTCCTCCTCGGAAAGATGGGCGGCCCGGCGGAGGTGCCCGTCCTGGTCCTCCGCCTCAAGTACGAAGAGTACGGCGACCCCTACGCCCTGGCCTGGGCCGCCCTCTCCCTGGCGCGGTTGAAGAACCTCTCGGGACTCCCCGTCCTCCTGGGGCTTTTGAAGAGGGCCGATCTCAAGGAAGAAGCGGGAACGATCCTTGTGGAGATCCTGGGGTTGGAAGGAATCCCCTGGAAAAAAGGCGGAACCTGGGCCGACCTGGAGAAGAAGACCCGGGAGCTGGAGGCGTGGTGGCGAGAGGAAGGCCGTTCCCACAGGGACAAGAAGGTCTCTCTCCCGCCCCTCCTGGAGAGGGAACTTCTTCTCCGCCTGGAAGGATGCCTGAAATTCAACATGCGCTTCCAGGACGACGCGGGATTCATCCTGGCCCGGATGGGAAAGGTCGTCCTTCCCGTCCTCCGCCTGGCTTTCAGGGACAAGCACCGGAATATCCGGATCACCGCCGTGGACTCGGCGGGAAAGCTGGGCCCTTTTGCCCGCCCCCTCTGCCGGGACCTGGTCTCCCTCATGGGGGACCGGGCCGCTGGGATCTACGCCGTGGAAGCCCTGGGGCTTCTGGGATGCGAAAAAGCCGGCCCCTACCTGGTCGGGCTCGCAAAGGGCCCGAACCCGGACCTCCGCCAGGCCTCCCTCCTGGCCCTCGGCCGGGTGGGCTACAAGAAGGCCCTGCCCCTCCTGAACCAGGTCCTGGCAGAGGGAGGCCGCGCCCCCGAGGAGAAGATGGCCGCCGCCCTCTCCCTGGGACTCCTGGGGGAGAAGAAGCGGGGCCTGGCCCTGCTGGAAGCCATGAAAAAAGATCCCCAGGTCCACCAGCCCACCCTGGAGGCCTACATCCAGGAACTCCGCCGCCGGGGGGGAATGTAGGGGACGCCGGAGGGGCCCGGAGGGCCCCGAACGTCGTCCCGGAAGGTGAGCCCCCCAAAAAAAATCGGCCTCCTCCGCAGAATCTGTGGGCCGGAGAGAAAAGGCAAAGACCCTTTCCCCGGAAAACCGGATCCGCAGAATACCGGGAGTTCCGGCTTTTGCCGGTTCAGGAGCCCCCGTTCTTCGGACGAAAGATCCACCATGGCTGGAAAAGAGTTCCTCAGGAAATCCCTCGTGGAGGCGGCGGTCCCCTTCTGGAGGATCCTTCGCCGCCCCCTGGCCCGGATCGCCCGGGTGGCCCGCCTGGTGGAACTCAGGGCCGCCGGGGTCTCCCTGGGCCCGGGGGTCCAGGTCTACGGCAAAGTCCACGTTCAAGGCACGGGAAGGGTGCGGCTCGGGGGCAAAGGAAACCTCTACAGCCAGGTCGTGCTGGAGACCCAGGGGGAGGGCAGGATCACAGTAGGAGACCACTTCGTCCTCAACCAGGGGACCATCCTTTGCGCCATGGCGGAAATCACCATGGGGAACCACGTCCTGGTGGGGGAATACGTGAGCATCCGGGACAACGACCACGAGTTCCGGGAGGGGCTGGACAAGGAGGGCGGCTTCGTCTCCACCCCCATCCGGATCGGAGACCGGGTCTGGATCGGCCGGGGTTGTTGCGTCACCCGGGGAGTGACCATCGGGGAGGGGTCCGTAATCGGCGCCAACAGCGTGGTCACCAAGGACATTCCGCCCCGGAGCCTGGCGGTGGGGGCCCCCGCCCGGGTGATCCGGACTCTCTGACAGAAGCGACAAAAGTCTTGTCAAGTCCGGGATTCGGTGGTTGCTTCGGAACTGGCCCCCCGACGTCACGAGCCCGGATCTCCGATCTGGCCTCGTTCCGGCGGGGGCTTCACAAAATTTCAAACTTGGGGAAGGTCACGATTTTTTTGGGATTTTCGAGGGTCCCGGACTTTTGTCGAGACCGTCACTCTCTCGCCTTGACTTGAGGAGGCCCGCCAAAAAGCGCCGCCGGCCTGCTGGAACGCCCTGTCCTAACTCCCTTTTTCCAAGCCGCTTAAGGACATTGCCTCAAAACGGGCCACACCAAGCCTCCCTCCCGCCTTTTCCTCGGGGCCGGGAAGCCCGGAAATGCCGATGCCATTAGGGATTCCCCTTTCCGGGAAGGGGGCGTTCCCGCAACGGGAGGATGGGACATGAACGAGAGAAGCGGACTTCCAGGGAGAGGGCATCCAGGGGGATCGGCCCTGATCATGGGGCTGGTCTTCGCCATGATCGCCATGAGCTTGATGCTGGCGGGCCTGGTGGCCATGAAGTCGAACCGGCTCACCGGCGAGACCTGGTTCCGCATGCGGGGCCAGGCCAGCGCTTTCGCCAAGGCCGGACTGGTGGAGGCCCTCTCCTGGTTCCGGAAACAATCCACCCAACCGGTCACGACCTTCGCGCCCAAAAAGGACACCACCGCCGTCCCCCCCATCCTGGACACGGACGACCCTTCCATCGGCCTGGTGCGGGAATTCGAGATCTCCGGGGCCCTCTGGGGCCGCTACGAGGTTCCCCTTACGGAGGTGGAAGACATCTCCGCGAGCCGCGGGGTGACGGCCGGGTCCGGCACGGTCTGGAAGCTGGTGAGCCGGGGCATCGTCTTCAAGAGGATCTCCTCCTCCGTCCCCTACAACCAGGCGCCCAACCAGGTCCTGGCCCGGGGAAAGCTGGTGACCGAGATCCGGAGATTCGCATTGACGCCCCCCGCCAAGGCGGCCGTCTGTTCCCCCCATGGATCCTCCATTTCCGTGTCCGGGACCAACGCCCAGATCATGGGGGGCTCCATGCCCGCCCTGGCCTACTTGCGGAATACCGGGTCTCCCTCCGTCTCCGGGGCCACCATCCAGGGCGGAACCTACGTGATCCCTCCCGACCCCTCCGACCCCCTCCCCTCCGTGGAGGAGGCCTTCGGCGCGGAAGCCGTCTTCGGGGGGGTCTCGGAGG